>DATHKF010000394.1:0-5394 GCA_035489505.1 Bacteroidia bacterium
TAACGCGTTTCAACGTCGATGGCAAGGATCATCTCACGGGCGATTTCGGTGTGAAAGAATCGAAAGTCGCAGCGGAGGTTATTCATCGCATCGCAGATATTTTCACCAACAACGGTGCGCAGATTATTGCTGACCTGGAACTAATGAAACCAGGTTCCCGGCTGATTCCTTCTTCGAATCAGTTCAGCGGAAGCCATACGATCCACATTATGAAAGGTGCAATGGTGGAATCCTGCATCTTCAATACAAGCAAAGGCCCGATTTACATTGGTAAAGATGCCGAAGTGATGGAAGGTTCCATGTTGCGCGGTCCGCTAGCTATCTGCGATGGAGCCGTGGTGAAGATGGGTGCAAAAATTTACGGAGACACGACCATTGGCCCCGGTTGCAAAGTGGGCGGAGAAATCACCAATAGCGTGTTGTTTGGAAATTCGAACAAGGCGCACGATGGCTATCTCGGCAACAGCGTGATTGGTGAATGGTGCAATCTCGGTGCAGACACGAACACGTCGAACCTCAAAAACACCTATGGTGAAGTGAGCGTTTACAACTACGCCATTGGTGGAAGCGAAAATACCGGCATGCAATTTCACGGCCTGATCATGGGCGATCATGCGAAATGCGGAATCAATACCATGTTCAATACGGGAACGGTTGTGGGCGTTTGCGCCAACGTTTTCGGCGGAAGTTTTCCGAAAAAATTCATCCCCGATTTCAGTTGGGGCGGAACAGAAGGTATGGAAGAATTCAATTTCGAAAAGGCCATGGAAATGATTGCTGCAGTTTACAACCGCAGGCAGAAAAAGCTGGAAACAGCCGAAGTGAACGTTCTTCGCCAGATTTTCGACGAAACACGAAAATTGAAAGCGCAATAGCAGTTTTTTTAACGGTTTTTCCTGAATAGTTCGCTGGAAATGGCGGAACTTTGTAGCAGCAAATCATCCGGTTTTGTCAATTCGGCAGGAATAGCGAAGTGGCACAAACATTGAACCAAGAGTATTGAAGTAATGGCCGAAAGTAAACTGAGAGCAGTGTGCGGTTTGACCATTTCCAGAGACATGACATTTTGACCTTATGAGCAATCAATTCCCTGACTTAATGAATTTTTCCCAGCTCGCCGACGAGGAGACCGAGTTTATTCCCCTGATGAGCAGCGAGGATGAAGAGCAGATGAATAATGAAGCGGTTCCCCAGGAGTTGCCTATTCTTCCCCTTCGAAATACAGTACTTTTTCCCGGTGTAGTGATTCCCATTACGGTTGGCCGCGATAAATCGATCAAGCTGATCAAAGACGCGTACAAATCGAGCCGCACGATTGGTGTTGTTGCGCAATTGAACGACAACATCGAAGACCCTACGATTGACGAATTGCATAAAGTAGGGACCGTAGCGTACATCATTAAAATGCTGCGTATGCCCGACGGCAATACAACCGTGATCATGCAGGGCAAGCGTCGTTTCATTCTCGGAAAGGAAACTCAGAAAGAGCCGTACATGAAAGCAACGATTACTGCTTTCCCGGATGTGAAACCGAAAAAAGACGATAAAGAATTTCCTGCAGTCATTTCTTCGGTGAAGGATATGGCGCTGCAGATCATTCAGAACAATCCGCAGATTCCGCAGGAAGCGCAAATGGCAATCAAGAATATCGACAGCCCGGGCTTCCTGATCAATTTTATTTCTTCGAACCTGAATGCTGAATCGACCGAGAAGCAAAAAATTCTTGAGATCGGCGATCTGAAAGAACGCGCTACTGAAGTTTTGAAACAACTCACGCGCGAATTCCAGATGCTGGAACTCAAGAACCAGATCCAGTCGAAGGTGAAAGTGGATATCGACAAACAGCAGCGCGAATATTTTCTGCACCAGCAGATGAAAACCATCCAGGAAGAGTTGGGTGGAAATCCGATGGAGCAGGAAATCGCCGACCTCAAAAAGAAGGCAAAGGATAAGGTCTGGACCAAAACGGTTGCCGATACTTTCCAGAAAGAAATTTCGAAGCTCGAACGGATGAATCCGAATGCCGCGGAATATTCCGTGCAGATGAATTACCTCGAGTTGCTGCTCGATCTTCCGTGGGGCGGCGTAACCAAAGACCGTTTTGACCTGCGCAAAGCGCAACAGATCCTCGACCGCGATCATTACGGTATGGAGAAAGTGAAAGAACGCATTCTCGAATACCTGGCCGTGATCAAACTGAAAGGCGACATGAAAAAAGCGCCGATCCTCTGTTTGTACGGACCTCCGGGAGTCGGAAAAACGTCGCTCGGAAAATCGGTTGCAGAAGCGCTGGGCAGAAAATACGTGCGCATGTCGCTGGGCGGTTTGCGCGATGAATCGGAAATCCGCGGTCACCGCAAAACATACATCGGCGCCATGCCGGGAAGAATTCTGCAGAACATCAAGAAAGCAGGCTCTTCGAATCCGGTTTTTGTACTCGATGAAATTGATAAAGTGGGCAACGACTGGCACGGCGATCCTTCATCTGCTTTGCTCGAAGTACTCGACCCGGAACAGAACAGCACGTTCTACGACAATTATGTAGAACTCGATTACGATCTCTCGAACGTGATGTTCATTGCCACGGCAAATTCACTTTCCAGCATTCAGCCTGCGTTGCGCGACCGTCTCGAGATCATCGAGGTTACCGGTTACACTACGGAAGAGAAGCTGGAAATTGCGAAGCGTCACCTTATCCCGAAACAGATGGACGATCACGGCGTGAAGAAAAGCCAGATCGCCATCAACGATACCGTGCTCGAATACATGATCGAGAATTACACGCGCGAATCGGGTGTGCGCGGCCTGGAGAAACTCATTGGCAAACTTATTCGCTACGCGGCGAAAAACATTGCCATGCGCAAGCAGTACAAAGTGAAACCGACTTCGGATGATCTTCAGAAAATTCTCGGGCCTGCTCATGAAAAAGACCGTTACCAGGGCAATGACGTTGCGGGTGTAGTTACCGGTCTCGCATGGACGGCAGTAGGCGGAGACATTCTCTTCGTGGAAACCAGCCTGAGCAAAGGAAAAGGAAAACTCACGCTCACCGGTAATCTCGGTGAAGTGATGAAAGAATCTGCGGTGCTTGCCGTAGAATATTTACGCGCACACGGCGAAGAGTTTGGAATCAATCCGCAGCTCTTCGATTACTGGAATGTGCACATTCACGTTCCGGAAGGAGCAACGCCTAAGGACGGTCCGTCTGCGGGCATCACGATCCTCACGGCTATTGCAAGCGCGTTCACGCAGCGCAAAGTGAAGAAACACCTCGCCATGACCGGTGAAATCACCTTACGCGGACAGGTTCTCGCAGTGGGTGGTATCCGTGAAAAAATCCTCGCAGCGAAACGTGCCGGCATCAAAGAAATCATCCTCTGTGCAGACAACCGCAAAGACGTTGAAGAAATCAAATCCGATTACCTCAAAGGCCTTACGTTCCATTACGTGGAGAAAATGGGTGACGTGCTGAAACATGCGCTGCTGAAAGAAAAAGTGAAGCCAGCGGTTGATGTGAGGATTCCGGAAGAGAGTCAGTTGAAGAAAGTCAATTGAGTAGGCAAGTGAAGAAGTAGGCAAGTGAAGAAGTAGGCAAGTGAAGACGTAGGCAAGTAGAGACTACTGCCTGCTAATTACCAATCACGGAAACCAAGGAATTGTGACTAAGCGGAGAAAACGCCTGCTGGATTTTGAAATAGACAAGCTGACCAATTCGATTGAGAATGTGATCTCCGGCGAAAGTTTTGCTAGGGATATACTTCCGGTGACCAAAGATTTTACAAGGAGCATTACGAAGAAAAACGGCTGGCTCTTTGATTGGAAGAAAGAAATTGCGGTCCCTTCGAAGCGGGTTTATAAACTGGTAACCGTCGGCAATCCCGATATTATCCAAGGGCTGATGTCTATTCAGATTGAGAGCGGTTACGTGGCGGTTGTTTTGATTGAGAGCGCGCCGTTCAATCGCGGCAAAGCTAAAATGTACTTTGGCGTAATGGGTAATCTTGTGGCGTTCGCATGTAAGACATCCTTTGAAAGTAACGGGACTGGTTATGTTTCGTTCTTTGCTAAAACCCGGTTGATCCAGCATTACATAAAAGCGTTGGGAGCTGCCCATGAAGGAGGTCAATTAATGGTGATATATCCTAAGCAATCTTCCTTGTTGGTCAGAAAATATTTTGGTAATTTAGGGGAAGATGAAAGCTAAAAAGCAATACGTAAACAGGGATGAACCGGATAGCATCGATTCTCGTAAAATGACGATGAAGGATAAACAGCGCATGGCTGAGATCATCGAAGCGCACGCTCCGAAAGCTCCTTATAAGACAAAAAGCACAAAGGCAAAAAAGGCAAATGCTGCAACATCGAAACGCAAGCGGGCAGCTTGAGTCCGTGCAAGTGTCTGTAACAATCGCGCAGCGATTCCTCTGCGCTCTCCGCTTCCTTAAGTAATGCACTCTGCGCCTCTGCGGTGAATTTTAAACCCCGAATCCCTACAATCGCATAGTGATTCTTTGTGCCCTTTGCCTCCTGATACCAATAATCCTCTGCGTTTTCCTTTGCGGCCTCTGCGGCTATTTTTAATGGTTTTGAACAATATGGCGCGCGATACACCGTTTTACCCTCGTCTTTCTTAAATTTGGAACGCACACCATGAAGAGACGTATTCTTTCAATTGCAGCCGGATTATTGATCACCACAGGCCTTACGGCCCAGATTGGCGGTTCTTCTGTGTTTGCCTCGCTTGATCTGCCCATGTCGGCACGGATGGCCTCCCTGGGTGGAAAATCCTGCGGAATCAACGACAACGATATTAACCTCGCAATCTGGAACCCTGCGCTTCTCCGTCCGGAAATGAGCAGCCAGCTTGCGCTGAGTTTCGCCGATTATTTCAGCGATATCAAATACGGTTACGCCGGCGGCGCTTTCCATCTCAATAACGTGGGAACGTTTTCGTTGTTCGCTACACGTATTGATTACGGAACATTCCGCCAGACCGATGAGTCCGGAAATATTCTCGGAGAATTTACGGCAGGCGAATACGGAATCAATGTAGGGTATGCGCGACAGCTCGACAGCAATTTCAGTTTCGGTGCAAACGTGAAGTTCATTCAGTCGAATCTTTATCTCTGGAATTCGAATGCACTTGCACTGGACCTGGGAATGAATTACAATCTTCCCGGCAAAAATTTCTCGGCGAGTTTCCTCATCCGCAACATTGGTATTGTGATGAAGCAATATACCGCGGGTAACGATGAAAAACTACCGTTCGAAATCGAAGCCGGATTTGCATTCAAACCGAAACACATGCCGTTTCGTTTTTCACTCGGACTGCAGCATCTCGAACAATGGGACCTCACGTATACCGATCCAAACAATCCGCCGCAATTGGTTGAT
>DATHKF010000395.1:0-5233 GCA_035489505.1 Bacteroidia bacterium
CTGGGATACGCAAGGGAACCTCATCAACGTCAGTTATCATCACTGGCGAAACGGAAAGCGATCCGGTGATTTTGTGCGGTATTCAAAAACATGGTACCCGAACGGGCAACTCGCTGCCTGGGAAAATCACAGTCCGTTTCTCAATGATACGATGTATGCGCAGTACACAGAAAACGGAAGTCCGATACAGATCGAATGCAAATACAAAGGGCACATCCAGAAGAAAACCTGGTATGAAAACGGTAACCCGCAAACAGAACGGTACGGCGTGTCTTCCGGAATCGAAGGAGTTACATTTCGTGATTCGGTATTCCGTGAATGGTTCCGGGATGGAACACTGTGGAAAGAACGGTATTACGACAAGGGGAAATCTATCCGGAACAACGATCCGCCGAATAATTTCCTTGCGTACGATACACGATTCAGCCGTGGCGCGGCATACGTGGTTGCCGTAACAGCTGAAACCACTACACGCGCCGCGTGGGATACTTCGTTTACCGTTCCTTTACAGGTCGTTGATTCCGTTGCCGTAAGCATTGATAATGTTCTGCGATACAGCAGCGACACCTACCACGGAGCGGCCCATGCGATCCGAACAATCTGCGTAAGCCAGCGCGCGAATGGTGTACCGGACTGTACATACACACTTATGCTGACTAAGCAGGAATATGTCACGCGCGACAGCACCGGACGTATTCTCACGGCAGATATTCGCCTCAATCAATTTCTTGATTCGCTGAAGCTAACAGCAAACACTGTTAACATGTGTGCTGATCGCGGCATGCGTAAGGGAAAAACAATCAACGACTTTTGCATCACATTCAACCCGACGGCCCAGTACCTGAATCTGCTTTATATCAATCGCCGGTTAGCGGTTCTTGCTCCCGGTTCGGTCCTGCAACTCTCCCAGGAAAATAAGACCGGGCCTTCATCCGAAATATTTTATTTCCCGCAAGGCGAGCCTGTCGGAACAGATACGACACAGGTAACCATATTCGTAGTCGAGGACTACCTGTTCCACATTTATGGCGATGGCGAAGTGGAATTTGCACGACTCATATCCAAAGACCAGTTACTCCTGGAATACCGCGGTGAAAAAACCAGCGCACATACACCCAAACGCCGCCGTTAACAATTCCGCGTTAACAACATCGCGGATTCCACACTTTCTCTTCCGAAGCAAATAGCGTACCTTTTCATTTGCAAACAAGGGTACCATTTCACATGTTGGCATAAACCCATGCTTCATGAAAGTGTACAAAACACTGTTTATTGGCTTATTCGTTTTTTTCATCTGCGTTTCATGGAGACAGAGTTCACAATCCTGTGCGCCAAAACTCGGTGAATGCACGGTATGCGATTCGCTGAAAGGCATGCACCGTGCAGATGCGCTTGCACTCGCGTTCCGCGAATCACAGGATTCCACACTTCCCTACTACAACAACATCATCATCCAGGAAGCGCGTATTGCGATGTACCAGAAATGTCTTGCGCTCTTGTACAACAATCTTGAAGATTCCGTTTTGTTTGGTTTGCGCACGTACCATCCGCCGGAAGCAGAAGACACTACTGCTTTTTACAGAGTAACGTTGCAGATCTACGGCGCGAAAAAAAATAAATGGCGTCTCAAAAACGGAAAATGCGGCTACAAGAACATGAACAATATTCTTACGGAAGTAGGACTAACTCCTGTCGGGGAAGTCTCGAAGAAAGGTGATTTTCTCTATGCCGAATACAGTTCCACTAAGCCAATCAACAAGATTGCATTGCAACGAAGATTTTCTGCACAGCAAAAACCCATCGTGCGGGTTACGCGTCACCTCAGTCCGTTGCACTACGTAGGTATGCTGGATTACAAAAATGTGCGGGAGGTAAGCAATAAAGATTCATCATACATTCTGCTCACGTATCCTTTTGGACCGGGAATGCCACCGGAACTTCCATACCCGGTTGCAACGGACATTTATCACGTGCAGGGATGCAGTCTTTCGTACGTACGTACAACGACTCAGCGTCCGAAATAAACCGTTGGTTCGAGGTGGCGCAGGTTGTAATGGCTGGCCATCACTTCTCCGTACGCTCCCGCCGTGCGGATCGCAATGAGGTCACCGCGTTTGACTTCAGGTAAATTCATCGCTTTGCCAAAACAATCGGATGATTCGCACACCGGTCCTACTACATCGTAACGCGCCGTTGTAGCTCCGGGCGATGCTGTAAGATTTTCGATTTTATGATACGCCTGGTACAGCGCCGGACGAATCAACTCGGTCATGCCGGCATCAAGTATCGCGAAATTGGTTTGCACACCTTTCTTCACATACAGCACACGCGAGATCAGGCTGCCGCATTGCGCAACGAAGGCACGGCCCAGTTCAAAATGAACCTGCTGCCCCGGGCGTACCTGGAGAAATTTCGGAAAAATATCGAAGTACGTTTTGAAATCAGGAATGAGGTGTCCTTCCGGATCGTGGTAATCAACACCCAGTCCGCCACCTACATTAATAATTTTCAGGTTAATTCTCCGCGAAGCAAACCATTCCTGGATTTCGTTCACGCGCGTACACAGCTGACGGAAAACGCCGAGATCGGTGATCTGCGATCCCACGTGAAAATGCAACCCGATCAGTTCGAGATGCGTCATTTCTTTCATGGCCTCAATCACCTCGGGCAATTCGTGGATACTGATCCCGAATTTATTTTCTTCAAGTCCCGTGGTAATGTAGTGATGCGTGTTTGCGTGCACGTTCGGATTGATCCGCAAAGCAATCTTCGCTTTCTTCACTGCTTCCCCGGCCAGTTGATTGATGATCTCGATCTCCGGAAGCGATTCGCAATTGAAACAGAAAATATCCTGCTGCAGCGCATAGCGGATTTCTTCGTCGCTTTTTCCAACACCTGCAAACACAACACTCGAAGGTTTGAATCCGCATTCGATCGCGCGACGCACTTCGTTTCCGCTTACACAGTCGGCACCGAAGCCCGCTGCACGTATCTCTTCCAGTACTTTCAGGTCTACATTCGCTTTCAATGCGTAATGGACGTGATAATTATATGGTGCAGAAGCGGCTTTCGCGGCAGCAAGCGTGCGTTGCAGCAAGTCGAGATCGTACGCGTAAAACGGCGTGGTATGCTGCTGAAATTTCGTGATGGTATCCTGGTGTAACATTGCGGTAATTAAAGATTAAACAATCCGCTGTTCAGCGCCTGCAACGCCTGCTTCTTCATCCCGCCTTCGACAAGGATCGAAATATTATTCTCGCTTCCGCCGTAGGAAATCATCCGGATCGGAATATTTTTCAGTGAATCGAAAACGCGTGAAGCATAACCCTGCTTGTCTTTGCCGAATGTTCCGACAATGCAAATGATCGCCTGGTCGCGGTCCACTTCCACCTGTCCGAAACTTTTCAGCTCCTCGATAATTTCATCGACATGATTGGGGTTATCGATGGTGAGCGAAACGGCAACTTCCGAAGTCGTGATCATGTCGATGGGTGTACGGTACCGTTCGAAAACTTCAAACACCGAACGGAGAAAACCGTAGGCCAGCAACATGCGCGCCGAGCGGATTTTTATCGCCGTGATCCCGTCTTTCGCTGCCACGGCGGTGATCCGGTCGCCCGGCGGTGTGCCTCCGATCAGCGTTCCTTTCGCTTCAGGTTGCATCGTATTCAGCAGCCGCACCGGAACGTTTTTGCGCTGCGCAGGCAATACGCAGGTGGGATGCAGGATCTTCGCGCCAAAATACGCCAACTCGGCCGCCTCGTCGAAAGACAGCTCACTGATCGGAAATGTTTTGTCTACAATCCGTGGATCATTGTTGTGCATGCCGTCGATATCGGTCCAGATCTGCACCTCTTCCGATTTCAGGGCCGCACCAATGAGTGTAGCCGTGTAATCGCTTCCGCCGCGTTTCAGGTTGTCGATTTCACCAAATGAATTCCGGCAGATGTAACCCTGCGTGATGAAAAGATCAACACCGGGATGCTTCTCCAGTTCCGATTTCAACTCCGCTTCGATATAATCCAGGTCAGGTTCTTCGTTCGCATCGATGCGCATGAAATTCAGCGCAGGCAGCAAAGCCGATTTCATACCGATTTCTTCCAGGTGGTACTGTACAAGCGCGGTGCTCAGCAACTCTCCTTGTGCGAGAACGGCTTTTTCCTCGTTCGCGGTAAACATGTCAATGGTAAACGAACGCAGGTATTCGAAATGTTCGCGCACGAGTTCCCATCCTTTCGCTTTGCTTTCTTCACGGGAAAACAGTTCATCAACAACCGTCATGTATTTTGCTTCCAGCGCACCAATCATGCTTCGCGCTTTATCGATCTCCCGGGAATACAACGTAAAACCGATCTGGACCAGCGCGTTGGTTGTTCCCGACATTGCAGAGAGGACTACAATTTTGGGTCGCGCATCTGAAATTAGCGGCACCAGCGATTTCATCCGCTCTGCAGATCCAACTGATGTACCACCGAATTTTAAAACGAGCATAGGGTAAGGAATTGAGAGGCGAAGGTATTGATTAGTCGGGAGAACGGAGTCGGAGTTGGGAGTCCTGGCTCGGAAAATACGGCCCCAAAACCGTCCACTGATCCTTAAAAAGCCGTGGCGCGTACGATCATCGACGATTTCTGTGAACGTACGTTTCATCGGAGAAATTGAGTTACGCCTCCCGACTCCCGACTCCATTCTCCCGTCTCACCACAGGTGCATGTGTAAAAGGATGTTAAAACCTTGTTCATTCTCCCGCATAAAAAGCATTTCGAATCGTTACTTTTGGAGCCAGAATCACGTATGTATTCACTTTTTGTAAAAGAAATCCGCAGTTTTCTCAGTTCCCTGATCGGGTACATCGTGATCGTTGTATTCCTTTTGTCGATCAGTTTGTTCATGTGGGTCATCCGCGGAAGTACAAACGTGCTCGAAGTTGGATATGCCAATATCGACACGCTGTTCGCCATCGGGCCCTGGGTTTTTCTCTTCCTGATACCGGCCATTACCATGCGGTCATTTGCCGATGAAAAGAAATCGGGAACGATCGAATTGCTCCTCACACGTCCGCTTACCGACACACAGATCATCCTGGCCAAATACTTCGCCGGAATTATCCTCGTGGCTATTTCCATTCTGCCCACGCTCATTTACTACTATTCCGTGTGGCGGTTGGGTGCACCATTGGGCAATATCGATTCCGGCGGCACCTGGGGATCGTACCTCGGCCTGATGTTCCTCG
>DATHKF010000396.1:0-2339 GCA_035489505.1 Bacteroidia bacterium
CCCTGCTCCACCATTTGTTCGGCGTGTATGATGGCCGATTCAATGTTCGTGTATTTTCCTCCGTCGTAAAATGAATCAGGAGTAACATTCAGAATACCCATCACCACCGGCCGCGACAAGTCGAGTTCCAGGTAACCGCACTGCAGGGTAAAGTCCGTATCTTGTGCCATCCACAATTTCAGTATGAGTAGAACATCCGTTGAATACGACGCAAGTATAGCCATCTGCAGGGATATCTTCGCCAAAAAACTAAGCGATTACGGAACCTCGTGGCGGTTGTTTCGCATCTCCAGCATCACCGACCAGGTGTTCATCAAAGCGCAACGAATCCGCACGCTGGAAACCAAAGGCACGAGTAAAGTTGGCGACGACATCCGCGGCGAATATTTAGGCATTGTTAATTATTCGATCATCGCTTTGATCCAGATCGAATTGAATGACCGCGACGATACCCGTACAGAACTTCCCGTTGCCGAAACTCAGAAGCTGTACGATAAATATGCGCATGACGCTAAGCAGTTGATGGAAAACAAAAACCACGACTACGGTGAAGCATGGAGAGATATGCGCGTGAGCAGTCTCACCGATATGATTTTGGTCAAATTATTGCGGATCAAACAAATTGAAGACAACGAAGGGCAAACGGTGGCTTCAGAGGGTATCGATGCCAATTATTTCGATATCATCAATTACGCTATATTTGCTCTAATACGCACTTCTGGCCAATAAGCTTATGAATTTCCTGAAAAGCAGACTTTTCCGCCTGATCGCATCACTGGGGCTGGCCGCATTATTTTACTTCCTCTGTCCACCTTGTTTTAACAAGATGTACCTGCTGGTTGTACTGATTTTGCTGGTACTGATCATCAATCTCGACAAGTACATTGTTAAAGCCCGTTTTTTAACACATCTCACGCGGATCGCGGTTGGAGGGTTATTCATTTTCTCCGGGTTCATCAAAGCCAATGACCCTGCCGGGTTCAGTTACAAGCTGGAGGAATATTTCCAGGTTTTCGGACAGGGATTCAGCTGCGACATGAAAGTAGCAGGCCCGGTTTCCTCCGCAATACCTTGCGAACAGGAAGCATTGGACCGTGCGGCCAGTGAAAAAAAGCAGAAAGAACTGGATGCGAAAATTGCGGCCGATCCTAACTATGTAGAGCCGCAAATTATACAGGAACCAAGCAGTTTAAAACCGCTTTGGGATTTCTTCGCACATCACTCGCTGGCATTGGCCATCATCATTTGCGGAGTGGAAATCCTGCTCGGAATTTTCCTGCTGATTGGTTGGCAGGCGCGATTATCGCTCTGGCTCTTCCTGGCCATGATCGTATTCTTCAGCTTCCTTACGTTCTACAGCGCCTGCTGCAACAAAGTAGCCAGCTGCGGATGTTTCGGAGATGCTATTCCGCTCACACCGTGGGAATCGTTCTGGAAAGATTTGATCCTGCTTGTGCTCATCGCTCTGCTTTTCTCCGGGAAAGAAAACATCACACCGATTTCATCGAACCGGATTCTGATGGCTGGATTGATCGGCATCGGAACGTTTGCTTCGTTTGCTTTCCCAATATACACCTACCGTCATTTGCCGATCATTGACTTCCGTCCGTACGCCATTGGCACCAACATGCTGGAGGCCATTCACGGCAAGGACCCGGCCACCAGCGGATGCGTGAATGATTCTACTGTTTTCACGTACTACTACAAGCAGGATGGAACGAATAAAATGATGCATTTTATTTCCATGGATTCGTTCCCGGATTCCACCTGGCAATATTACTGCCGCCAGGAAAGTAAGATCCGCAAAGGAAATTGTTCCGCGACCATCATGGATTTCAACATGAGCGACCCGATTACCGGCGAAGCCATGAACGATTCTATTTTGCACATGAAAGGCATCGTGTTCTTCCTGGTCATGTACGACATGGACCTTGCCGAACGCGAAGTGATGGGACAGGTAAACCTGTTCTATGATGCCGCTGCGAAATCCAATGTTCCTTTCTACGGACTTACCAATGTTGCAGAGGATAAAATCTCAACGTTCCGCACAGAGACCGGCGCGAAGTATCCATTCATGACCGTGGATCCAACGGCTTTGAAAACAATCATCCGTTCCAACCCGGGACTCGTGATGTTAAAAGACGGTGTTGTAACGGGCATGTGGCACGCCAACGATTTCCCGGTATTCAGCGAAGTAACCCAACAATACGGCAGCAAGTAAGTGGGAAAATTTATCGTCAAGCGAATTTTCTACGGATTCCTCGTATTGCTCGGGGTGATTACCGTGGTATTCCTGCTTTTCAATGTGCTTCCGGGCGACCCTATCCGGATGCGCATGG
>DATHKF010000397.1:0-6564 GCA_035489505.1 Bacteroidia bacterium
AGCATGATGATTTTGAACGGAACATTTTTATCCGACAATTCTTCCGCGATCTGCATGCCGTCTTTATTGGGCAGGTGAAGATCAAGCAGTAAAATATCAAATGAGTGACCTGCAATCATCTCTGCAGCTTCGTTTCCATCCGCCGCTGTGGCAACCACTTTCGCAATTCCCGATTGGTTGAGCAGCATTTCGAGACCTTCCAGGTAAAGTGGATGATCATCGGCCAGCGCTATGCGGATTTGCTGCGCCATCCTATGCGTCTTTAATTACAAGCTGGGCTGTATACCGGCTCTTCACTTCCAGCAGAATCGATTTTCCAACCGTCACCCGGTCGAGTGTAGCCTGGTCGTAATACCGGATCGTTACAAGTTCCATCTGGTCGTTGTAGAGCACGCGGTACTGCTTGCCCAGTTCTTCGATCAATGCCGGCAGACGTTGCGGATCGTTATCTACGCACAGCGAAAAACTGATCGCGGAATTCTGCATGGTGTTGATCTTTACGCGGTGTTTCGAAAACGTGGAGAAGATATTGCTCATGTTTTCTTCCACGATAAAGGAAAAATCGCGCGGTGAAATGGAGATCAGCACCTGGTCCACTTTGAAGATGAAGCAGGGAATAGGAAGTGGAGTTTGTATGTCGTGAATTTTCGTTCCTTCTTCATCGGGGTGAACGAATGAGCGCACAAACAACGGAATATTTTTATTCTGCAACGGTTTGATCGTTTTCGGGTGAATGACTGTCGCACCGTAATACGTCAATTCAATCGCGTCCTGGTAAGTCATCTGCGGAATGAGTCGCGTATCATCAAACCATTTCGGATCGGCATTCAGCACACCGGGAACGTCTTTCCAGATGGTGAGGCTTTGCGCATCGGTGCAATACGCCAGGATAGCGGCGGTGTAATCAGAACCTTCACGTCCGAGCGTAGTAGTGAAATTCTCCGAGGTCACACCCAAAAATCCCTGCGTGATCACCATGTTCACCTGTTCAAAACAAGGAACGAATTCTTCCTGTACGAGCTGCTGCGTGAGTTCCCAGTCTACTTTGGCTTCGCGGTACGTGTTGTCTGTTTTTACATAATCACGCACGTCTTTCCACACGCAGTTGATTCCGGATTCTTTCAGGAATGCAGCCACAATTTTTGTCGAGAGAATTTCGCCTACGGAAACAATCTGGTCGTATTCGCAATCGTACGAATGTGTAGGCGCGTCTTCGATGGCCCAGTCGAGTTCCACCAGCGTGTTGTGAATATCGGTATGCACGGGATGTGACGCATCGGGGAAAAGTTTCTGAAGAATTCCCAAATGGTATTCACGGATTTCTTTCAAAACTTCCTCCGCGTTTTCTTTTCCGTAGTAAAATGCATTCGCGAGCCTTTCCAGCGCGTTGGTTGTTTTGCCCATGGCGGAAATCACCACGATGAGTTTTTCATTGGAAAAAGAAGCGGCAATTTTCGCGAGGTTGCGCACACCGTCTTCGTCTTTGACAGAAGCACCACCGAACTTGAAGACTTTCATGATACGAATGTAAGAATTAGAGTAGTTAGTAGGGAGTTAGAAGGGAGTCGTTCAGTAGGCAGTAGGCAAGTAGGCAGTAGGCAGTAGGCAGTAGGCAAGTTGTGAGTTCGAAGACGGTCGACTGCCTACTTGCCTACTTTCCTACTTTCCTACTCCCTACTCCCTACTCCCTACTCAATTGCGCTCCACTTAACCGATAATTCAACCACTCTCTCAACACCTCCGGCTGGTATCTCTCGTAAAACTGAATCGCCGGTTTGTTCCAGTCGAGTACCTGCCATTCCATGCGCAAGGCTCCACGCTCAGCCGCATCTTTTTTCACAGCTTCGAAAAGTTGCTTGCCAATTCCACCGCGGCGTTCCGATTGCGATACGATAATGTCTTCAAGAAATACGCACGGACCTTTCCACGTGGAATACTTGATGTAGTACAAAGCCATTCCGGGAATACGTCCGTCTTCTGCTTCAGCAACAAAGCAATGGAACAATGGATTTTCTCCGAAGCCATCACGGATGAGAATCGCTTCGGTAGTGACCACTTCTTCCGGCGCTTTTTCGTAATCCGCGAGTTCGCAGATGAGTTTGTAAATGTCTTTGACATCAGCTTCGGTAGCGCGACGAATGGTTACTGGCATAATCAATTGTGGATGTAGTTTGGTTATGCAAAGTTACAAAGGAGATGTACGATCCATTTCACTCAGTCATGATTACTTACAATATTGTGCCATGATTGGCGCTGCACCTTCGAAACCCAGTTGCAGTGCCGCGTTAAAGCTGGCACATGCTTCGGCCTGCTGTCCCATATCGGCCAGTAACATTCCTTTCTGAAAATGCCCCTTCGGATTGCCGGGTTGAATCGCAATGGCCTGGTTGAAATCGAGCATGGCTTTTTCTTTGTCTTTCAATTTTGCGTAGATCGTTCCGCGGCTCACGTAGGCGTCGGCATCATACGGATTTATCCGTATCACGTTTGCATAATCAAACAACGCGTTGCTGTAATCATTCAATTCCACAGCGATCTCCGCCCTGTTTTTATACGCCTTGGCGTGCCGGTCGTTTATTTTGATGGCCTCGGTGTAA
Source organism: Bacteroidia bacterium (assembly GCA_035489505.1). Classification (GTDB taxonomy): domain Bacteria; phylum Bacteroidota; class Bacteroidia; order Palsa-965; family Palsa-965. The sequence continues at coordinate 2,598 of DATHKF010000397.1, forward strand.
TTGGCAATCGCTTCTTTGTAATTTTTGATCGTGCCATATACCACACCGATGTTGAAAGAAGCTTCCGCATTATCCGGTTTCAATTCCATGGACTTGCGGAATGCGGCTACTGCAGCTTCGTGATTGCGCATATTAAATAAAGCAACGCCCTGGTTGAAATATCCTTCTGCATTCAGCGGCTCAAGGCTCACCACTTTGGAATAATCTTCCAATCCTCCCTGCATATCGCCCAGGCGCCTGATCTTTGCATTTCCACGGTTCATGTACAGGTTAGCCATGTTCGGAAATGCCTTCACCGCTTCAGCGTATCTCGCCAGCATATCTGAACCATCTGCTTTCACTTTCTGAAAAACAAAGACGTGAATTTTACTGTCTGTTGAGCTCATTTGAAAAAGCTCAATGAATGTAGGATCCCTCTGAATGCTGTCAAGCTGCACGTCTCCGCCCAACCGGTGCGAGTAGTGCGTCTCCCAGATTACAATGGAAGCCAACGGCGCATTGCGCAGGTTCTCTTTCGTTACTGTCTTAAATTTATCATCTGAGCGTTCCAGATCATTGCACCAGTAAAACCAAATGTGATTCGCGTACGTTGGCAATCCGGAAAGATAGCTGTCGACGTACAGGTCAGAAACCTTAGTCATGATATCTCTTTCAGGATTCATGTGCGCATCCCATTTTTCTGTGATGAGCGTAAAACTCGTGGTGCCCAGAATCAATACCGCGGCTATCCATTGCTTGACCTTGCGCGCTGCGTCGGTGTTCCGGAACGTGGCAAGAGTGACGAGGAACAAAACAAAAAGCGCGGCGATCACAATGAAGTTTGTGTAATTCGATTCCTCCATGAGTTTGTGATGCACTTCCATTTGCCACGAGAAAAAGAACCAGGTGAGCACGAGAACCAGTAGCGACACAAGAATGATGCGTCCCTTGCCGTTATTTTCGGCCGGGTGTTCCTGTGATTTCTCCGCGACAGGAACTTTCCGGTCGCGTTTTTTCTTTGGATTGTTTTTCTCCACCGGAGAATCAGTTTCAGCGGATTCAACAACGGAGATTTTTTCTTCGGGGCTTCGGAGCCACATGTTATATCCATACACGGCCAATACCGCGGCCAGCGGAGAAAGTGGAATGAGATTGCGCAGGAAGCCCGCAGAATCGCCCATGGTTAGTTTCCAGCTGATGAGTACGTAGAGCAGGAAGCCCACTATGAACTGCCAAAAAATAAACATTTCCGTTTTCTGCGAGAGGAGACGGTCCCAAACACCGAGGAAGAAATAATAAAACACAACAGGTCCGAGCACGTAGATATAGCGTTGAAAATAATGCACAAAGGGTTGTGCCAGGTACCTGTTTGCGCCATCGCCCTGCACCTGGTGGAGCAACCACAACGGATCACCTTCAGCAATGAAACCGGCAAGGTTCCAGAGAAACGTTGGCAGCGCAAGGATCAACAGGTATTTCCAATGCGAATGTTTCAGGATCACTACGGCCCACACAGCAAGAAGTACAGCAAGTTCCACCCGGGCGAGTGGCAACAATCCTCCGAGTATGGCAAACCACAGAAAATTTTTCCGGACATAACACAGGAAACCCAGGCACATCAGGGCTGCTGCCAGTGGTTCTGTTTCTGCGTTGCGCGAAAGGCCGAAGAAAAATGCCTGGAAGAGGAGGAAGGGCAACACCATGAATGCATTCTTCACGTGAATTTCTTTGAGCGCCTTGTAAAGTGCATGAGCAGCAAATGCAGTAATGAGTACCATAAGCACCAGGATGCCATACTTGCTGATCTGTACCGGCAGCGCAAACAGGATCACAAACAGCGGCCTGTTCCAGATGTCGATGAAATTTTTCGGATGTTCGAACGCAGCGAGCGTATTGTAATAGCGTGTCGGGCAGTCATCGTCCCAGGTAGCGGGAGAAAGGAATCCGTATGCAATACTTGCGATGCAGTAAAACAGCAAGATGCCCCATACGATCCACTTCTCATTTTTCTCAAAACTTCCGCTGGAATGTCCTTGATCTGCAAGGGAAGTTTCTGCATGTTTCTCAACCGCCGTCATACGTTATGATTCTGAAATAAAATAAAGTGTATCTGGAACTTCTGCATAATTAATTGCGGATAAACTTTTGCGTACCCGAATGATCGCCGTTGAGCAGCGTAACAAAATACACTCCTGCAGCAAATGAAACGACATTGATATTTGTTGTGCGGTTGTTGCCGGCTTTTTCAGAATAGATTACGCGACCGGTGACATCTGTAATAACGATCCGTGCGTCTTCTTCAAGCGGCGGCAACTCCAGTGTGATTTGTTCTGAAGCAGGATTCGGGTACAGGTTAAACACCGCGGAATTATTTTCAGGTTCTTCAACATCGTCGTACACGGCACCGCACCCGGGCCACGAATCATTGGCATGCCAGTTGCGCACTTTCGCGCAGGCTTGCGGAAGCTGATCGTGATACGCCTGCGTTCCCCAGCTCAGCGAAGAATCCTGCAGGACGACCACAGCAATGGTGAAGTGAATCGTATCGCCTGGATATAAAGTCGTCGGTCCGCAATTCAGGAACATGAAGCGATCGCCGGGAGCTTGTCCGCCGGACGTTTCATTCCACTGGGAAGTATCCAACGGATTTCCGGAATAACTATACGTTGTAGGAGTTACTCCGGTATAACCGTTGCCCCCGATCGTAAGTGGAACGCTATCTTTCCAATACCCGCGCTGGTACCTGAAATAATCTGAACCGGTGAGTGGCATACCCGTTGGGCCAAAGACACCGGGTTGATAATACTGAAATCCGGAAAGCAGAATTTCTTCGCCGGGCTCATCGATGACTCCGTCGTGATCATTGTCCAGTAAATCACCTGCGGGGGCGGGCGGGCCACTGAGCACAATGCTTGCAGCAATGGGCGGATAATTTCCAAAGCCCGGGTACGGACTTAGGGTTTCGTCTATGGAATCTCCATTGTAGGAATACCCGGCATTGTTCAGGGTATCGCAACCGACGTAATCATCAGACCAGTAACCCAGGTCAATATCCTGCGCCCATGAAACAACCACATGGGTATACGTTGAACCGGAGCGGTTGATAATATCAAATTCATACAACGTAATCTCGTTCACGAGGTCAATGCTGTCGTCTGCGTTTGAACAATAGTATGCGCGTGCGGTTGCATTGATCTGCACACCCAAAGGCAACGCTGTGCTTTCAGAATGCGGTGCGAGTTTGTCATTAAATACCCAGAACATTTCCTGTTCTCCGCGGATGAACGGATAGTCGCCACCAAAAATCGGATCATAGATTCCGTTTCCATTAACGTCCACAAATGGCGCCAGCTCTCCGTTCATGTTGGTGTTGCCCCGCGCGGGCCATTCTTCAATATCACGCGGTACAAGCCATGAGCCGTTTTGCACATTTCCCTGCGCGAAGTTCCATTGGAATTCGCTGATCTCGTATTGCGTCACCGACCAGATACGGTCATACCGCCAGGCAATTGCTGAATCAGTTCCCCCGGTCAGCGGATCGAGTGGCCCCGGAAAAAAATCGTTGTGATCATTCTGCCGGTAACGCTGGAATGCTCCGTGAATGTTGTTTGCAGAATCGAGTCCACTGATCCAGAGATCGGATACGAAGACCGTACTGACTGGTTGTGTTTTCGGTGAGCGGTAACTGGCGCCCACGTAATCGAAATGCATATCACCGCGATTCGCGATGCAGGCTTCGGTATTGTTTGCATTGAGGAACCGCAGGTTTGAGGGCGTGAGACCTTTGCCCAGTCCATTGTACGCAGAGAGATCAATGCTGTATAAGTCAGAAAGCACGGCATTGGAACTCATGATGTTCACGCTCCACAATTCACCCGTGATGTCATCGTTGTCCATAATGCTCAGCGCGTATCCGGTCAGGCAAGAAAGTACCGGCTCGAGATAATACACATGGGGCCCACCCGGAGTCAATTCGTACAGGGAAGAA
>DATHKF010000398.1:0-9604 GCA_035489505.1 Bacteroidia bacterium
ACTATGCCTATGTTTTCTATGTCTATGTGGTTAATTATTATTTGAAACTGATCCACTACCGAGAAAGCGAACAGATCATAAACAACCGAAAAATTCTCCGGAACAGCTTCTTGTGAACAGTAATAAAAAAACAGGGCTCGCGCCCCGTTTTCCACCCGAACAATTCCTGAACCCTTACGATCAGGAAGCCCGGGATTTTTTTTACCGTCTCCATCTATTCAGTGTCCTTTCCCATTTGTATCTCACGCGCTCTTTTCTCTTCACCGATCCACGGGGCGAGGTACCGCTGTTCAGCTGCCTTTCTCTTCAGGCGGTGCAACTCAGCCATCGAATAATTTTTCTCTTTCACGTCGGGAGGAAAAGCAAATACGAATGGTTTCAGGTCGCCTGCAATACGCACGTGATATTCGCTTCCGCCAATAACCACGTCGTTCTTCACCAGCAATACATCAAAGCTGTACGTTGTACCGGGAGGAAGTACTCCTGTGTTTTTTATGCGGAAATACGCCGCGTTGAATCCGTAACCGGCGGTGCGGATATTGCTGACCTGTACATCCGTATTTTTTTCCACCTCGTAAACCGTTTGTTCAAACTCCGGCAGCGGTCGTTTTTTCCGGCAACCACATTTTATTTTCGACATTCCAAACAGTCCGAGAATAAAATTGATGATGCCACAGAAGAAACTCAGGATCATGCACCAGATCCTCCCGAAAAAAGATTCCTTGCTGAAGGATATGATTTCCTCTTTTTTCGCTGGCCGTATTTGTGCAATACCGGAAATGGAATCTGCAACCGGAATCTCCGTATCCAGTTTCGTAAACTGCAATGTCACCGCGAGTTCTTTTGGCAGGCGGCTAAAACTGAACAGCATCTTCGTCTTCTGCGTAGTCGGAGTGGGATTATGAAATTCAACATATTCATTCATCGACGGGTTTGGTGTTCCCGGGCCACCTACACCTGTTCCATCTTCCGGAAGTGGTTCTCCAACGTGCAGGTTTTTCTGACCAATCTGCCTGTTGCGCGGAGTGATGAAGTCCACATTAAATCCTGCTTCGTTAATCGGACTATCTGCACTGTGAATAAACACAACCATGCAGTAATGTCCCGGATCTCCCGCGGCTAACGCGGGAGTGTTCCATAACCACGAAGCAATTGCCGGTTTAAATCCATTGACGTTATTTAATACAACCGGCGCATCTACTGACGTCCACGGACTGTCGGCAGGCAATGCAGGAACAATTGCACCCGCTGCAGTAAACTGCGTCCAGAAATCGAAATTGTCTGCGTTGGATGCACTCTTGCTTAGCGAAGGAACGCCGGCCGAGGCGTTACAGAATATGGCCCACACTTTTACATTGTTCGCATCCTGCGTGCTGCGGTTATGCACCTGGACATGCACCATGGTTTGGGTAGAGGCGACGAGACTTCTGCTGTTGTCGTGCAGTTTATTGAAACTTACGTGAGAAATAGGCAGCGCGTCTTCCGGGTCTGTCTGGAAAAAATCAGGCACACCACCCGGCGCACCGGGTTGACGTGAATCGAGTTTGACGTCTGCGCATTTGTAGTGATATAATTTCTGCGTGGGACTGTAGGGATTTGTTACTCCATCTTCAGAACGGCTCAGCAATCCCTGGTCCATAAAATGATCGCGCACGTAAAGTTTGATCGAATCGTCCTGGCCAAACTGGTTGAACACTTTTTCCCAAACGCCGCGCGTTGGAATCGCTACGCGAAGAATTACGGTTTCCTCTTTTCTCTCGAGGCTATGGAATCCCGCCCAGAGATCGTAAACAATCGCACCGGGTAAACCAACGCTGATATCCACAAACGTCCAGCTTCCGGTTGCAACATCAAGATCCAACTGGTAAATTTTTCCGCGGAACGACGCAAACAAAATGGTGTTGCTGATCGGGTGCGCAACAAGTTTTCCGAAAATAAGCAGCGGCCATACAGGCGCAGGTGCACCGATACATACCTGTCCGATCCAGTTTCCTGTTGATATTTCATAGAGCGGCGTATTGATTGCTGCACCCAAACCGTCAACACCATTCATTCCAATCGCGTACAAAACATACACGTGCTTATCGGGTGTAATGGCAATGGCATTGATCCCTCCACCCACCGGTTTGTTTACGGTAACTTCATTCCATACAGTCGCGCTGTTCGCCGTTGTTCCGGAATCGGTGCGCCACACTCTCTGATCGGCCGTTACGCAGATAATTAATTCTCCGTCTACCGCATCAGAAATGATCGTATTCACTCTATGTCCGTTGATGATCGTGAATCCGAAATCCTGGCTGATCTGCTGACAAATTCCTGCCTGGTCGATGCGCACAGCAAACGTCCGGTTACGCATCACCGTCGAATTGATGGGGTGATTTTTGAGGAACACTCCGGAAAAGGAATTGACGGTTACATCCGTTACTACAACATACTCTTCGACACCATCAACATCCTGGTCGATGGTTACCACTGTTCCAATCACAATTCCGACCATGCTTGCCGGGATCACAAATTGCGCAGCCGCACCACCAACAATGGCCAAAGCAATTGTTGTTGCATTATCGCGCATGTGTGCACCAACAAGACATTCGTTGTTCGGTGTGATTTCAAAATTACTGGTGTTGTTGATTATCGGGCCCGCTGCATTTCCCAGTTTGACGAACTGCATAGCTTGTGAAAATTCTCCTTTGTCGGTCCACAAGCCAATGCGAAAACTTGGGAAGACTCCATACGCTCCCATCCTGCCCCACAATTTCACACCGTCAACGCCGGGAGCGATAGCCATCGCGCCACCATCGGCATCAGCGATTCCGCGCCAGCCCAATGTTTTTGTGCCGGCGTTCACACCGGTATCCTGGCAACCAATGTAGCTTAAGGCCTTCATATCCGAATGACTGGCGTATTGATACACCGCGCTGCATTGCTTCGCGTAATTCAGATTTTCATACTGACCGGAATCAGAATAGAGATAGTCCTGGTTGTTATACCCGATGGCGGCTCCAAACGCAAATGCGGGATCGCAGAATTTAGAACTCTTGCCGATACCGCCATCGCATCCAACATAACAAACCGGTATCACAGCTGCGGGAGGATTGGAAGGATAAAAAGCGAAGGATTGTTGATCGGCATGAAAACCAACACCCGCCGATACCCACGTAACGCCAGCGTCGGTGGAGCGAAACAAGCTCACACTTCCGATGAATAAAATATCGGTAGCACCATCGCCCGGAGAATTGGGTGCGATAGCCAATTCAAAATTGTAAAGTCCTTGTCCCGGATTGGGTGGAGCTGCTGCTGCAACTTTTGTCCATGCTACCATCGGCGAATCGGATGTATAAATTCCTTCGGTGAATTTGGGTCTTGCGAGCCACACATACACGCGTTGCGGATTTCGCGGACAGATCTCCACTCTCAGGGTGGTGAAATTATTCATTGGGCCTGCAACGTATTGCGGCAAGCCGATCGCTTGTGTGTTGAGGTTCGTCCAGGGATCCGTTGGAACGGTAGTGAAGTGAAGTCCCGAAGTGGTAATGCCCGCAAAATAACTTGCCGTTCCAACGGCGGGAACGTGTATAGCCAGCCAATGACAATCGCCAGCGAGAACCAGTGTCCACGTGTCTCCGCTGTCAATGGAATAATACGCTCCGGTGTTCGTACCGATGATGATGCGCGTTGCGGCAAGATCACCTGCAGAATTTGGTTCAATGCGAAAAATCCGCACTCTTCCCGGAACCGGTTTCTTTGGTCCCCATGTATCGCCGCGATCATCAGAAATATAAAATCCTTGTCCCTGGTCAGTGGCGAGATAGATCACATTCGCGTGCACAGGATTTACATCAATCCAAACGGGATCTGCTAATGGATCGGCCAGGATCAGGCTGTCTGCTATCGAAGTCCAGCTCTCACCACCATTGCGCGTGCGGAATGCACCTGCTCCGCCGGACGAAGGTCTTTCGACATCGTAGATCGTGGCAGGCTCGGTTTGATCAACAGCGATGCAGGCGGGCAATCCTTGCCGGCCCCATTCGTTTCGTTTCGACAGTCGTTTGTAATTCTGATTTCTTGGAGAAAAAACGAAATCCGGTCCTATGGGCAACCAACTCATTGTACACCTCCTTTTTGATTGGGTTTATTTTTCGTGTGGAAAATATGCTCAGTGCAGGAGCAAGTTAGACCCATTCGTGTGGCGGGCGCAAGAGTGAAAACACCCGTTTTGCGGAGTGTAAAAACACCTGTTTAAACGACAACAAACGTTTGTAAACGGTTAAATACAAATGAAACGGTGCGTTTCAGAATACGCCGTTTCATTTGTTATTTTCAAAAAGTGTCGAAGCTCAATGAGTCGGGGATCATTTCGCGAGTCCGAATGTTTTCCTGACCGACTCGTAATTGGTCCAGTCGATATCCGGATTAGCGACCCGCACCGCTGCTGGTACGGCAACTAACCGAACGGTTAAACTTCCGTTGAGTGCATCGCCTCCGGGTGAGCCTGCGATATCGTGCCCGCGACATGTTACGTTTACCACACCCGTATTAAAATCAAAATCAAAGGCCCGTGAATATTCATCACCCACGTAACAGTGGGGCAATGCATACCAATCGGATGAAGCGCTATCATGCACGTAAATTATGAGCAAACCGCTGTCCCTGATCTCCTGCGTGATGGAACTCCAGGCGATTGTAGACGAGTAAGAAAATTCAGTCCCGTCATTATACAGGGCCAACCAGTTGTTCAATACAATGGTGTTGGAGGAAATAACACTTGCGTGGTTGCTTTCTCCTGCCCGTCTTTCCTTTTTACATGAAGCGATCGCGATCAGGACGAACAATATTATCGCGGGAATTTGCAACTGCTTCATTTTTTTGTTTTTACTATGGAGACATTTCCTGAATTACAGTACACAAAGCTCTACGGAAACTTTATCGTTTTTAACCAAGCCAACCATTTTTCTGCGTGCCCCTTATTCATCGTTGTGTATTTGTCATCCCGATCCATGATGTACATCATTCCGGGTGCAAAATCGTAATGAACAATTTTGTATTCCCTGCGGTCATACCGCGCGGTGGTTTTCGTTTCAAAATATTTGATCGCACTTTCCAGATCGGCAGCAAGGCTGTCGGTTGCTTCCTGGTTTGTGATAAAAATCATGGCGAAGTCAGATATGTATTCATACTTGGCATTCTTAAATGAGCAGACCAGGTAGTAATTCGTTACCCCAGCTTCAGTTGTTTTGTAAAATTTCCCTGTAATATTTCCAAATCGTTCTTCGGAAAGTGTACTGTCAATTCTTTGGGCCGACAATAAAACCGGGAGTAGCAATAAAATCGAAAGTAATTTTTTCATGATTTATCTTTTTTGATTTGATGGCATAAGGTTATATATCAAGATCTCCTAGGTCAAATGTGCTGCTTCTCCCTGCTTTGAGAATATTGTTCTCTATGTTCTCAAAATACACGGCAACGCTCCGTTCTTCCTCGCTGCGCGAATTAAGAAATTTTAATACCGGCACGCGTTGATGCTCGAGGTTCTCATACTTGTCATCCTGCCTTACAAATACTTCTCTCCCGGCAATAGGATCAGTTCCGGTTGACACACCGGAAAACACGCCCTGCATTACTTTCGCCTTGCGTGACAAAGCCGTTTTCATCACCATAAAAAGTTTTTTCCCTTTATCACTTTCCAGCGAACAATAAATGTTGCTTTCGTCTGCAATGACTTTTCCGGTAAAAACACTCTGACTTCCTTTCAGTTCCATGTGCATCTCACTACCGCTGGCGTAAATTTTTACAGGAGCACGAATAATAAAAGAGTGGCCCGAATTGCACCGCACATAACTGTACCACGTTCCCGCACAGTTTTGGAGTATTGTACTTATTGCCGAATGTTTTCCTTCCTCGAACGCGGCGTAATCTTCGTAACCCAATAAGAAAGCCAAAGCATCAAGATGATCTGAATTCAGATTCAAAATTTTTGATTTTCTTCCTTTCTTCTTTAACTGACCGAATAATCTCCGGTAGAGATAAGTTACGCGGAATGGAATGTCGGCCTCTTTTTTTTTTCGGTACTCAATCTTCAGCAGATCGTAGATCTTGATAAAATTTCCGTGAACGGGTGGCAGCTTCGTATGCTCTCCTATTTCCTTCAGCAGCCTTTCTATATCCTGTGCGCGACAATCCATGTACAAAATGTATTTGTTCAAATAAAGAACAGATTCTGATCAACACAGAATTTTCTTTCCGAATCGCCTGATTTTCTTTCTGAAACGGGTTTTCCGCACGCTTACACAACACGTACATCGCATACAAAACATTGACACAGGTATACACAACATGTGCTGTAGTTGTACATCGAATCTCCAAAAATTTGTCCTGTGATCGATCACAAAAACTCAATCGCAGGATCAATGAAAAGCAAACTGAATCGCACGGGTGAATACCCGATCCACACGGATAAAACGGCAGCAGCTTTTCCCGGCATTCCGCAGTAGAGCAAAACAATTCTCCGAATCCTGTTGCCAGGGTCGTTGCCCGGGATAGGCAATAACGGCAAAGCTAACCGCTAAGACCGGACGCAACAGGAATGAAGAGAAAAATATCCCGCACATCCGGACCGAAGCCGCGGCCTGGCCAGAACAACTCTGAGCCAGAAGCTACCCGGCGGGTAGAATGGATCTAAATCACTTAATACCAATTAAGATGAATTTTATCTTGTATGCGATCTGCGGGGTCGCGCTCATGCTGAGTGGAATCACCAGCACAAACAACAACAACAACAACGTATCGGATGCGATGTCCGCTGCGAGTAAGCAAGTCCTCACCATCTGTGAAGATGACCCGATTATCATGCGTGGTCATGTGAGGACTGGTGCCGGCCAGGCCATCGTTGGTGCAAGTGTGGGATTGGTAAAACCGGGGCAGACACTGCCCACCTACTCCACCACTTCCGATTCGCAGGGTGACTACACCTTGTTGCCGATACCGGGAAGTTACACGTTGAAAATTTCGGCGACCGGTTACTTACCGAAAAGTGTTCCTGTTGTGTTCACCGTTGACACTGAACGCACCGACACGTTGATTGCTCCGTAAACTTCCCCCGAAGTTTGCCCGAAAGTCCTCCGCAAGTGCGGGGGACTTTTTTTTCAGAAATAAATTTTCGTGAACTTCCCTACTAACGATGTGTTTTCGCATACATTTAGATCAGATTTCACTTTGCACATACCTTGGGGGAGGGCCCGTGCATGTTACTGACAAAAAGAATCCGTTCGTTTGTACTTGTTCTGTCGGGAATGTGCTGCTGCATAATCCTGGCATTGCTCGTGAAATCCTGTTCACCACAACCTGCCGAAGAAAAACCGGAAGTTTCCAATGGTTTGTTGTCGGTTGATACCAGTCCCGAAGCTGTCACATCGCGAAGAAAGGCGCTGCAATCGGCACAGGAACTCAATGACATTCCGGGGCAGGCGCTTGCTTTAAACGCACTCGGTGTATATCACTTCCACAGCAGGCATACAGATTCTGCGCTTCATTATTACCAGGCTTCGCTTGCACTGTCCAGAAAACACAATTTGCTTCATCAACAGGTTCTTTCTCTCGAGAAGATCTCAGCCTGTTACATTGAACTCGCCCGTTATGATGAAGCGTTTCCTTTTCTCCATGAAGCGCTTGCCGTGAGCCGGAAAGAGAATCTGGATGAAGACATTGCCATCTCGCTCCAGGAACTCGGAATATTTCACATGGGTGAAGGAGATTATGATTCTGCATTGGTCTATTTCGAAGAAGAACTTCTCTACGACGAACAGTTGAAAGATTCCACATCCCTGGCATCGTGTTACGGCAACATGGCTACAATAAATCTTAACCGCGGCTTTTACTCCAACAGCATTTTGTACTATAAAAAAGCATTGGTCATTGCAGAAAACTCGGAGAATTATGCTGATGCTGCCGATTGCAATTCGAACATCGCGATTGCGTATAAAAACCAGGACGCTTACGACACTGCCCTGACTTACCTGCTAAAAGCTGCCCGTTACTTTGATGAGTCGAATGCACCCAAGCAAAAATATTCGTGCTACACAAACATCGGCAGTGTACACCTGGAGATGGGTGATACCGATCAGGCGATGCATTATTTTTCACAAGCCCTGGCCATCAGCGACTCTATTCAACATAAGCGCGGCATTGCAATTTCGCACAACAACATCGCGGAAGTTTTTATTAAGGAAGGAAAATACGACAGCGCACTCGTTTCATTGAACCGTGCCCTGGTGTTGAAGGAAGAACTTGGAGATACCAATTCGATCGCTATCACCCTGGACCTGATTGGCCGCGCATTTTATCTCCGGAAAAATTTCCCGGAGGCAGAACGTTTTTACCTGCGTGCACAGGAATTGAAAAACACACAGGAAAATCCGAAAGGCAAGGCAACCGGGCTGAACAATCTCGGAGAACTTTACTCTACTTGGGGAAAAAATGACCTTGCACTCGAAAAACTCAACGAAGGACGGGTGATACTGGAAAGCATAGGAGCAAAAAGCATTTTACTGGAGAACTATGCGTTGTCGGCCGATGTTCTTCGTGCGCAGGGAAATCTGGAAGGCGCACTGGAATTTCATGAAAAGCATTCGGAACTGATGGACCACGTGATGAACGAAAGACGGGACAACGCAGTTGCAGAAATGGACGTCAAATATGAAACAGAAAAAAAAGAGGATGAAATTATTTCGCTGCAGGATCAAAAACGTGCACAAGCCGAACGTGTTGACTGGCAACATAAACTCATCTATTCTCTCGCCGGAGGAGCCGTTTTGCTGGTTATCGTTATTGTAACCGTTTATCGTTCGCGCCGAAAAGCGTTGAAGCAAAGTAACATCATCATTGAACAAAAGCAGATCATCATCGATCAGAAGCAAACGATGATGCGCGAATTGCATCACCGGATCAAAAATAATCTCCAGGTGCTCTCCAGTATCCTGGAACTGCAGCAGAACAAAATGGAAGACGGTCATGCGCGGGACCTGATGAAAGCAATCGATCACCGCCTGAATGCCATGCTTCTCATTCACCAGGGTTTGTATGATGACGGGATGAGTTCGCAGGTGAGTATGCCCGAATACATTGCGAGCCTGGTCAATAATCTTTGCCAGTCGTTTGGATATTCGCGGCAAGATCTCCGGATTAAAACAAACATAGAGCCGTTACGTATGGATGCCGACCAGGCGCTGAGTCTTGGTTTTATCTGTAACGAAGTAATCAGCAACTGGTTCAAACATGCGCTCAGGCATTCACAGAATCCGGAACTCTCCATCTTCCTTTCACAAAACCTCCTGGTTATTTCTGATAACGGTCCGGGAATCGCGGGTGGAATTGATTCCGTTCCAGCCAATTCATTTGGTCTGCGAATGATTCGTTTATTTGCACAGCAGCTCCGCGGAAAATTGACGCTTGTGTCGGATATCCACGGAACAATTGTTACACTTGAATTACCCGAACCAACCCCGGCATCATGAAACCAGTTTCCATTCTCATCGTCGAAGACAAAATCATTATAGCTGCAAGCCTTGGCGAAATTCTAACCGGTGCCGGTTACCAGGTTGCCGGAAAA
>DATHKF010000399.1:0-12981 GCA_035489505.1 Bacteroidia bacterium
ATCGAGCGCTGTTCTGACAACGGGTTTAGATTTTGTTGGGACGGGAACACCTGATGAAATTGTGGCCTCCATTATTGCGGCCATCAATAACCACGCGACCCTCTCTTTACTGGTTCGCGCACAGGTTGACAGCACAGATGATGAATCACTGTTCATCGTCACACGTACCGGAAGCGATACCGCCGCAAACCTTACTGTTGTGTTGAGTAACGGAACCTGGACTACACCAGCCAGTCCTGTTTCAATACCCGGTTCAAATAACTCCGAGGACCTTGCCCTTTACAATTCCATTACCGCTTTAATTGGCGAAAGGGTGGTGTCGTTGAACCCATCCGGTACAATGGCAGGCATCTACGCTTCAGTAGATAACTCCCGTGGTGTATGGAAAGCTCCGGCGAACGTGAGCGTAGCAAACATTATCGGGCCAAGCTTCCAGATTACTGAAGCGCAGCAAGGTGGTTTGAACGTTGATGCTACTTCCGGGAAATCAATCAACGCAATCCGCTCATTTGTTGGGCGCGGTACAATTGTATGGGGCGCACGCACGCTCGAAGGCAACAGCAACGAGTGGCGTTATGTTCCGGTTCGCCGCCTCTTCATCTTCGTAGAGGAAAGCTGCAAAAAGGCATCCGAATTTGTTGTGTTCGAACCAAACGACATGAATACCTGGTTGCGCGTAAAAGGAATGATCAGCAACTTCCTCACCGACCTCTGGAAACAAGGTGCACTTGCGGGCGCAAAACCCGAAGATGCATTCTTCGTGAGTGTTGGACTGGGAGAAACCATGACCGCACAGGATATTCTCGAAGGAAAGATGATCGTGTCCATTGGTATGGCTGCGGTTCGTCCGGCAGAATTCATCGTGCTCGATTTCATGCACCAGTTACAGCAATCGTAATATCCGACACTTCAATAATCAAAAATTCAAACAACAACTCTAAAAACAAATAACTATGCCAATCGAACCTTATCCATTAGTAACGTTCCACTTCCAGGTTGAATGGGGTGGAACACGTATCGGTTTCACAGAAGTAACCGGTTTTAAACATGAACTCGAAAAGATCGATTACCGCGAAGGTAATTCTCCGGAATTTTTCGTAACCAAAATGCCCGGTATGGCCAAGTTCGGTAATTGCACACTGAAGCGTGGTGAGTTCAGAGCCGACGACGAGTTTTGGATCTGGCTGACTTCTGTACAGATGAACAAGCCGGAACGTCGCGACCTCACCGTTAAACTTCTTGATGAAGCACACGTACCGGTAATCACCTGGAACCTGAGCAAATGCTGGCCATCTTCTGTGGAAGGCAATTCATTCAAGTCGGTAGATAACACATTCGCAGTGGAGACCATCGTGGTTGAATACGAAAGCTTCACCACAGTATTTAGTTAATCCTGAAAAAGATCTGAGCCATGGCAGGATATGTTTATCCACCGGTAAGTTTTTACTTCAAAGTCGAGATCGCGGGATTTCCCGATGATATCGGTTTCCAGACCGTTGAAGGTCTGGACGTGACCATCCCTTACGGTGAATCGTACGTGGAAGGTGGTGAGAATACGTACACGCACCACTTTCCTACTCCGATAACCTACGGCGATCTCACTTTGAAGCGTGGAATACTTATTGGCTCGGACCTTATTCAGTGGTTCGACAATGCACTCCAGTTCTTCATCTTTGCGCCACGCGATGTAACAGTTACGCTGATGAATGAAACCGGTGCTGCCATGGAGCAATGGGTGTTCCGGAATGCTTGCCCGAAAGGATGGAAGATCAGTGGATTTGATTCGATGTCCAGCCAGGTAGCTACCGACACCATTACGCTCGCTTACCAGTATTTCTATCGTGTAGGCATACCACCCATAACCACTTAAACCAACGAACATGCCAATAGAAGTAAAAGAACTGATCGTTCGGGCCTGGGTGGATTCGCAGGCGAGCGGTACACGACACGAGGAAAGAAAAATTGCAAGAACGGCAAATGAAACATCCGATTTCCAGACTGAAATTCTGGATCAGTTGAAGCGGATAATGACAGACAAAAAAGACCGATAGGACATGGGACAGTTGCCAGGAAGAGCCGTAGCCAAATTAACGATACTACCTTGTAAAGAGGTAGCCGGGAAACTTATTCCCAGTGGTATTCCGTTTATTGCCCCTTACAATCCGAATACTTTTTCCTTTGCCCAGGAGTCTGTTAATGTTCTTAAACCAACAAATGGTAGCAGTACTCCTGTTTATGAGACCAAGTATACCGAAAACAAAATACTGACAGTTGATTTTTTCCTGGATGGTACCGGCGCTTCTCCTCCGTTAGGACTTTCACTTGGTTCTGCTGCAGGTGCGGCTGTCAGTTCGCTTGCCTCGAGTGCTGGAATGGCAGTGAGCGCCATCAATGCTGAAGCTGCTGCGAGAGCCGTTCTGTCCTCTGTTTCGGTTACTGCCTGGATCAATTACTTCTTCGCGATCACTGCGGGTGAAAAAAGTCCGTTGGGAGTAAACAAGACGATGTCTTTAAACTTCAAAACGTTTAACGACGAAACGCACACTACGGACCCATTAAAAATAATCTGGGGTGCGGGACTTTTCTTCAACTGTAAGCTTCACAAAGCAACGGTAAGTTACAAGCTGTTCAACCAGCTGGGAATGCCTTTAAGGGCCAATATTTCGGCGCAGTTCCTGGAATTGGGTAAAGGACCGGGAACAAATACAGGAAAATCTCCGGATCTGACTAAAGTACATGTTGTGAAAGCCGGTGATACAATATACAACCTGGCTAAAAAGGAATACGAAGATGAATCCTATTACCTCCAGATCGCTCAAGCAAACGATTTAAAAAATTATCGCCGGCTTGTGCAGGGACAAACACTGATTTTACCACCAATAGCGAAAGTTGAAGAATAATGGGCGTATCAACACTCATACCAGGACACAAAAAGCTGTCCGTTCCTTCCTTCACCATACTTATCGGTGGTGTGGATGTAACGGCCAAGTACGGCATCGTATCCGTGATGGTCAACAAGAGCATTAACCGTGTGCCTGTTGCTGAGGTGGTATTGTATGATGGCTCTGCGGCGAAACAGGATTTTGAATTGTCCAACAAGCCGGATTTTGTTCCGGGATCTGATGTGATTATCAAGGCCGGTTACGCGCAGATCGAAAAGAAAATCTTCGAAGGAATTGTCACCCGCTTCTCAATCAAAGCTCCGCTGAATGCACCTTCTACACTCATGCTCGAAATACGCGACAAGAGTGCGAAGATGACCATCAACCGCAAGAACAAATACTTCGCCGACAAAACGGATTCGGACATCATGAAGAGCGTGATCCAGGAATCCGGGTTACAGGCCGACGTAGCTTCTACTACTGCCACGCATAAAGAAATGGTGCAGTACTACGCAACAGATTGGGACTTTGTTCTTTCACGTGCAGAAGCAAACGGCTTGCTCGTATTTGTTGAAGACGGAAAAGTAAGTATCCAAAAACCGGTCTTTGCGTTGAAAGGCGATTCACTCAACCTGCAATACGGCGATAACATTGTTGACATTGAAGCGGAGATGGATGCGCGTGATCAGTATGGCGATGTAACTGCGAAAGACTGGGATTACTCGAAGCAAGAAGTGGTTGAGAAAAAAGCAACCCCACCGTCCATGGGTAAAGAAGAAGGAAACATTTCCGGCAAAGACCTCTCCGATGTTCTTGGCGTAAGTGATTACCTGCTTCAGTCGCCGGTGAAAATGCTGGATGCTGAACTCACCGCCTGGGCCAGTGCAAAATTGCTGCGCAGCCGCATGTCGAAGATCAAAGGCCGCGTGCGTATTTACGGAACAAACGCAATCAAACCCGGTGATGTGATAAACCTCATGGGTGTAGGTAAACGATTCAATGGCGCCGCGTACTGCTCGTCTGTAGTGCACAGCTACGGAGCGCACAGCACCTGGTACACCGACATCATTTTTGGTTTTTCCCAGGAATGGTTTTATGAAAAATACGACAACATCGTTGACAAAGGATCTGCAGGATTACTGCCTGCTGTGAATGGACTGGTCACCGGAATTGTAACCGACATTGTTGATGAGGAAGGTGGAGAATTCCGTGTGCGCGTGCGCATTCCGCTGATCGATAACGGCGACAAAGGAGTATGGGCACGGATTGTTGCAGCAGATGCAGGCAATGATCGCGGCATCCTGATCCGTCCTGAAAAAGACGACGAAGTAATTCTTGGCTTTGTGAACGATGATCCGCGTGATCCGGTCATCCTCGGAATGCTCTACAGCAAGAAAAACAAAGTTCCCGCTGAACTCACTCCAGACAAAGACAACAAGATCAAAGGATGGATCACCAAAAGCAAGATCAAGTTCCTGATTGACGACGACAAGAAGACCGTCACAGTAATAACTCCGGCGAAAAACAAAATTGTCCTTGACGACGACAAGAAATCGATCACGCTCGAAGATCAGAACAAGAATAAAATTGTGATGGACGACAAGGGAATCCTCATGGACACACCAAAGGATTTTGTGGTGAACGCAAAAGGAAAGATCACTCTTACAGGAACCAAAGACGTAACCGCTGAATCGAAGTCAGGAAAACTGGTGGTGAAAGGAACAAGCAGTGCAGAGATTTCCGCTTCCGGAAGCACCACCGTTAAAGGAGCAACAGTAAAAATCAATTAACAGAAAACAACATGCCAGCAGCAGCACGGGTAGGAGATACAACAACACATGGAGGTACAATTGCAGGCCCTGGCGTAGCCACTGTACTGATCAAAGGAAAACCCGCTGCAGTATTTGGAGACAACCACGTGTGTGTAATACCTCCCAATACCGGTCACCCGACTACCACACCATTTGTGGCAGGAAGCGCAACGGTACTGATCAACAATAAACCTGCAGTACGCGCCGGTGATACCTGCGTGTGCGGCGCTTCACCTGCGGTAGGTGAACCAACAGTTATGATTGGTTAATTTTTAGAATTATGGCCAGCAAAAAAGCATTAGACGAAATATTTGAAACCGGCGGTTTTCTCGGACAGGGATGGTCCTTTCCTCCGACTTTCACACGCAGTGGCAATACACTCGAGCTCACGAAAGCGGAAGAGAATATCAAAGAAAGCCTGATGATCCTGCTCTCTACAACTTTGGGAGAACGTGTCATGCTCTCCGATTATGGAGCTAATCTGAATCAGCAGGTCTTTGAACCCATGGATGCCGCATTCGCGCCGTTCGTTTCAGAGATTGTCAGCGATGCCATCGATACTTACGAACCACGTATCGACCTTGAAGGTGTAGACGTTGATGTGGAGCCGTTGGAAGGAAGAGTTGTGCTCACTGTTAACTATACCATTATCTCAACAAACACGCGCTCGAACATAGTTTATCCGTATTACCTCAACGAAGGAACAAATCTTTAACAATGAGCGACAACTGCAACAATAAAAACGCATTACAGCGGGATGGCACCAGCCAGTCGCAGCGGTTGCTTGCGGCCTTGCTTCCGTCGTATGTTTCTGTCGACGAAAGATCCATGGAGGATTTAATTTCGTTTGCAAAGCAATTTGCCACTGAAATTCAATACTACAACCTGGCCGACGCACGGGAAGGAGACTGGGTAGCATTTTTTACAAAGTCGATTTCCGAAGAACAACGCACCGAACCGCATTACGCATTATTCATCGCCTTCCTCGAACTGTATAAAGTTGCGCAGGACGACATCAACACGATCACCAAACGGCATCTTGATTATTATTACCGTGAAGTACTCAATCTCGAAGAGCGTGCCGAAGTTCCTGACCAGGTGTTCATCATTTTCACACTTGCAGAACAACTCAGCAGCGCGCTTGTAGCGAAAGGAAAAGGACTTGATGCCAAGAAAGACGATACCGGTGTAGACCTGGTTTACAAAACGGGCAAGGACATTGTTGTTAACCATGGCCTGGTTGCCCAAATGAAATCAGTGTTCATCAATCGTCCGCTCGACGAAGCTGCTATTCCGCTGGTGTACCCCGATCCGATTCCTGTTCCGCTTCCCGGCGATCCGCCACAAGGAGAAACAGGCGGCAACAACTGGAGACTGTACGCATCGCCAGTTGCCAATTCCCTGGACGGACTTGGTGAAGCACTCGAAGGCGCTGAAAAACGCTGGAGAACATTTGGAACACCAAAAGCAAATTCAGAAAACAAACCGGACCGTCCACAGGCTGAAGTTGGATTTGCTTTCGCTTCTCCCCTGCTCCATCTAGCCGAAGGAACGCGCACGGTAAAGGTCCGCATCAACTTTAATCGACCGTTAGTCTCGAATCCGCGTGCGCTTTCGTACCAGGCATTGCAGGCACCTTCCACGGTGGCCACAATGAGATTGTCCAATACATTGCGTGGCCTACCCGTTGCACAACATGAAGCTGCGATTGCAGACGAAATGCTCAATCAGCAAAGCAAAGCATTGACCGGGGCCCTCAATATTTACTTCAGCGGTGAAGAGGAATGGATTGCGCCTGAAAGGATCAACTCCGTACTCTACGAAAACAATGGAGACCTTCTTATTGAATGTACGATATCGCAGGCACAAAAAGCGGTGGTCGCGTATAACGAAGAAGTATTGCTTCAACCCATCCGCACCGAATGGCCTGTGATGAAAATCACGTTGAATACCAATGACCCGGCAACCGAATATATCTACCGCGATTTAAGTTCGAAGTCTATTTTCACCGCTAATCTCGAAGTCAATGTAACCGGCGTTCGTAACCTGGTTATCCAGAACGACGACTCGGTGCTCTCGGCAGACAAACCGTTCGAGCCATTTGGTGGGCAACCTCTTCCCGATTCTGCGTTTTACATTGGCAGCACGGAAATTTTTCAGAAGCAACTGGATGAGGTAGATGTAAACATTACCTGGCATGGCCTCCCTAACCAGAGAATCCCATCCGGCGAGGAACAGGTACCGAAATTTCCAAAAGGATTTACAAGCTATTACGAAAACTATCTTTCTCCTGCAGAAGCACAACGGAGAAAAAACGAAAACTTCAGGGTCAATGCCTGGGTGCTGGATAAAAGAGCGTGGAAATCCGTAAACACATCAGAAGAAGGCTTTGCATTGTTTGAACCGGCAAATGATCTTCCGCTGGATGACAATACGCAAGTCATTAAAATTAACAATGGAAGTCTTCATGCCGTTCGCCGCAATCCTAAAATGGAAGTTGTGGAAGAATTTGGGACGGAAATACAAAAAGGTTTCCTGCGCCTGACTTTGGATAGCGTTGATTTCGGACACAGTATTTTCCAGAACTCGTATACGCAACAGGCGATCTGGACGGTAAAGGATTCCCAGGAGGCGGGCTCGGTGAGTGCGAATCAGCTTAAAGGCGCAATCCTCGGTCTTCCCAATGATCCATATACACCGCAGATCAAAGAAATTTCTGTGGATTACAAATCAACAGAAACAATCAACCTGTCGCGGCAGGTAAGCGGAGCCGCAAACGAAAAAAATTACAACGCGCGCATTGAACAATTCTTCCACATTCTTCCATTTGGTGCAGCGGAAAACCATCCGCACGTTACCGAAACGGTAAGTGACATTCCGTTGCTACCGCAATTCCCGGACGAAGGTTCATTGTATATCGGAATCAGCAGCCTCGAACCGCCACAAGTACTTTCTGTTTTGCTTAAAGTTGCAGAAGGAAGTTCAAATCCTGATTTTGCGAAACAACCGTTAAAGTGGAGCTATCTCTACAACGATGAGTGGTACTCCTTCTCACAATTGCAGATACTTTCCGATTCCACTTTGGGTCTGATCACTTCCGGCATTGTTACTTTTGATCTTCCCAAAGCATTCAATAGCACAAATACTTATTTGCCGGAAGGATTATTCTGGCTCAAAGCGAGCGTCGCACATTATTCCGGCGCGATCTGCGACCTCATTGATGTAAGGGCGCAAGCTGTTACCGCTACGTATGCCAACAATGGAAACGACCCTAATCATTTGCGGCTGGCCTTACCTGCCGATACGATCAAGGATTTCGTAGAGGGCGACTCTGCAATTGATTCACTGAGCCAGCCTTTCGCTTCGTTTGGCGGAAGAATAAAAGAACAAAGCGACGAATTTTACGTACGTGTCAGCGAAAGACTAAGACACAAAAAACGGGCAATAACCATCTGGGATTATGAACATCTCGTGTTGGAGCAGTTTCCGAAAATTTACAAAGTAAAATGTCTCAATCATACGCGTTACACGTCGCTGAATGACGTTAGCGAACTTACTCCCGGACACGTTTCCCTGGTGATCATTGCCGATCTGCAGAACAAAAATGCCTGCGATCCGCTGAAACCAAAAACCAGCCTGATCACGTTAACGGAAATCCAGGAATACGTCAACGCCATCAAACCACCTTGCGCTCACCTGCATGTCCGCAACCCTATTTTCGAAGAAATCCAGGTAGAGTTCCAGGTGAAATTCCTGACCGGTTTTGATATCGGATTCTATGGTCAGCAACTCGAAGAAGAAATCAGGCAGTTCCTGGCGCCATGGACATACGGCACCAAAGACATTGTATTCGGTGGACGTATACACAAGTCTATGATCATCAATTTTGTTGAGGACAGGCCATACGTCGATTTTGTGACTTGCTTCAACATGCACCAGATCGTTCCAACCGGTCTCAACACGCCACCGCGAATACTGAGAGACATCGACGATGCGATCACCACAACATCTGCGTCCATCCTTACTTCAGCATCCACGCACTTAATCACTGTACTGGAAACCGAAGATTGTGCATGCGACGATAATCTTGTCCTCCAGCCTATGCTTGCACCACCAGTACCATGCGACGACTGCGGTCAGCCTGAAGACAAAGTGGCAACAGGAATCGGTGCAGATGAAATTACTACCACGTTTATCATTGGTCATGAGCCTGCAGCGGGTGTTGACTTCTGGTTTATCGAAGAAAATTTTGAAGTACAATAATTTCCAAAAAAATATTTTGCCATGTCACAGAAGAACAGAAGTAACCTCTACGAAGAATTTAAGAACGGAGATATTCCTAATGAAAGCGATTTTGCAGACACCATTGATTCCGCACTCAACCTCGTAGACGATGGATTGGTAAGCTATAAAGTTGATACACCATCCGGAGTGTTGAAACGTTTCGGAATGGGTGGAGAAACTGCGCCCGACTGCCCGCTTGGAATCAAAGGGGAAACAGGACAGGACGACCAGATGATCTGTTTCACCAGCTCCGATGAAAGTCAGAAATGGAACATCAATCTCAATCCAACCGGCGAGAACATTACTGGTTTCAGTATTGATGATCAGACTTCAGGGGTCAGCAACAGCAGGTTCTTCATCGACCAGGCTTCAGAAGGAAACATTGGCGTCGGAACTGTAGAGCCTGTGCAGAAGTTGCACGTACAAGGTGCCAAGGATGGAGCCAACGTTTCTATCATGGTAGAGAATCTCGAATCAGGCGCCGATGGCGGTTGGTTGATGAGTGCCATTGACGACAATGTTGTTCCTGAGCGCATGCGCACTTTTGCTATCCAGGAAAAAATAGATAGCGAATTAACAGAACGCATGACGTTTCTGTCAACCGGAGGAAACCCTGCGAATCCAATGCACAATGTAGGGATCAACGAAGTTCTTCCGTATGCAACATTGCATGTTTCGCGTCCCGCATCGGATCCGTTGCAAAAAATTAACCTGGCAGAAAACACCGGCATTCTTGTTCTTGGTCCTATTGATAATCAGAATCTCGGATTGGACAGTAACCAGGTCCAGGCAAGAACCGGCATATATGAAGAAGACATGCTTTCATTCACCGCTACTGAACTGAGACTTCAGCCGTTGGGCGGTGGTTTACTGATCAATGGTGCACTTGGCTTTAAGCAACGCGTGAATATTTCAACCGAAGGAAATATCGGTATCGGAAAAACGGCTACTGAAAAAGTAGAGATTAATGGAGCCCTTACCGTTGGCGACACCGACACATCCATTCCACCAGACGGGACCATTCGTTTTGGCGGTCCATCCGATGATCTTGAGGTATGGAAAGACGGAGATTGGACCTCGCTCACCACGCATACCGTAACCGACGGGATCTGGACAGATTCGGGCGACGGCGTTGTTTACTACGATGGAATAGAACCATCGCATAACCCTAAAGTAGGTATTGGTGTAACCGTTCCGAATGCCGCGCTTCATGTACGGGAAGAAAATTCTGTGACCTCTGGAAACAGCGGTGCGTTGCTGGTGAACAACTTCGGACATACCGAATCAACAGATTCTGCACTCACACGTGTTGGCCTCGGTGTAACATGCACGGGTGTGTGGAGCTCGAATGCCAATGCACTGAACTTTGGCATCTATGTCTCCAATGTAATTGGCCAGACAAATCCGCACTCGAATATTGCAGCAGCATTCAATGGCAATACCGTCATTGGCGGGATCACCGGCAATTCGTTGATCGGCGATAACGGAAAAAACGTACTGGCCATCCAGAACGGCGTTGTACCGAACACCACTCCGGGAATTACACCAACCACCGGCATCCAGATTTATTCCTCCAATGTTACATTCCTGGACGGAGTAGACAAATCTGTTTTCAACGTGATGACAGGTGACAGTGAAGTCATCCAATTGTACCGTCAGCCAAACATGGCCGAGGCCAGTCTCACAGTTCCAAATTCCGGCGATGCAAACACAGACGCATTGATTGAAAACATGCGCCTGCGTATCAACCAGCTTGAAGACATCCTGAAAGCTCTTGGAATTCTTGCCCCTTAGAAATAAATAAAGACGCGCGCATTGAATAACAAAGTATTGCAACCCGTTTAATTATGGCCGAAAGTATCACCATATCCACGTCTCCTCCACCGCTGAAAAGCATGGACTACGCCTTGTTGAGGGAGGAAGGGCTCAGGCACATCCAGGAGCTTGCAGGTAAAATCTGGACAAACGAAAACGAGTCAGATACAGGAATTACAATTCTTGAAATGCTCGCATATGCGATCACCGATCTGGGTTATCGCACCAATTACAACATCCGTGATATTCTCGCCACCGAAACACCGGAGGACATTAAAAATTTCTTCGCTGCGAAGGAAATCATGCCCAATTATCCTGTAACGTTTAATGATTACAGGAAACTACTTATTGATGTAGAGGTGCCAATCGGGGATCCGGCCTGCGAATCCGTAGGAGTAAAAAATGCATGGATTGAGTGTTCAAACGGCAACGAGATTCCTTTTTATCTCGACGCGCTGAATCAGACTCTGTCGTATACGCAACCCGCTAAGAATGTTGAACGCACGCATCCTGCGGTCCTGTACAACGTCCTGCTCGAGTTCGGTTCCTGCGAACTGCTGGGCGACCTGAATGCAAACACGCTCAGTAAGAAAATAACGATCAACGGTATTACAGGACCGGGATCGATTACTGATCTTAACGGAACGATTGTAGAATTTGAAGTAGAGTTTCCTCGTTGGGACACACCCGGAATTGACTGGGATAACCTCGAAGACATCAAGAAGAACATTAAGAAAATTGATCTTAAGTTCTCACGCATGCCCGACATCTACGCGGTGACTACGTCGGGTGTCTTTACTGCTCCCGGACCAACGCAGGGGGATCTGTGGATGACCATGACAAGAAACTTCATTGTCAATGGACCGGCTGCAACAGAGATTGCTGACCGAATCAACGAGGTCATTTATTTTGTTGATCCGATCACTTTGGTTGGAAGCGGTATGGTGACTACCTACCAACTCAAAGTTCAAACCATCTTCCGTATCCTCGAGCAGGTGAAAGCCACGCTGATGGAACACCGTAATTTGGGTGAGGATTTCTTCAGCTACAACGCCATTAAGGTTGATGAAATCGCCCTGTGCTGTGAAGTTGAAATCACGAACAACGCGGATGTTGAAGAAGTGCACGCGCAGATCATGTACCAGGTCGAACAATTCCTGGATCCTACGATCTTCTTCTACTCGCTCAGCGAAATGTATGGCAAAGGCCTGACCACGGACCAGATTTTTGAAGGCCCGCTTCTGTCGCACGGATTTATTGACGACAAAGAACTCACGAAAGCAGACCGTCGTGCTACTATACACGTGTCGGACCTGATCAGCATCATCATGGATATCCCGGGTGTGATCGCGATTAGAAAAATTCAGATTGCCGGTGTTCCATTGGACAACGACGATAATATTCCCGTAGAGACCGTACGTTGGTGCCTTGCCATTCCAATTGACAAGAACTACGTTCCGCGTCTTTCCGTAACAGATTCCAAACTGCTTTTCTACAAGGACAATCTTCCGTATCGTGCAAACGCGGATGAAGCACAGCTTCTCCTGGATGAACTCGAGGCCAATGATCGTCCGCAAAAACTGTTCAATCCTTCCCAGGATATTCCGATCGAAGAAGGCGAATTCAAAGACATTGAAAATTACTTCAGCATCCAGGAAGAATTTCCATTGGTATTTGGCACCCAGTCTGCAGGTTTACCAGCCACTGCTTCGGTTGAACGCCAGGCCCAGGCCAAACAGCTGAAAGGTTACCTCCTCTTCTACGAACAATTACTCGCCGATTTTCTTTCCCAGCTTTTCCACGTGAAAGATTTGTTTTCCATGAATGACGGAAAAGATTCGGAAGGTGATCCGATCATCAATAAAACATATTTTTCACAATCGCTCATCAATCTCGTACCGGATGCAACACCGCTGTACGTTACTCCGCTGGGGAATGCTGAACGACTGCAGGCGATGGTGGAAGACGAAACAACTTTTCTCCAGCGCCGCAGCCGGGTACTGGAACACCTGATGGCACGCTTTGCGGAATCGTTTAACGATTACGCAATGATCGAATACAAAGTTGACGGGCCTAAAGCACCGGCAGAAATTATTGAAGACAAACTTGCGTTCCTGAATAATTACCCGCTCATCAGTTCGGCACGCGATACCGGATTTAATTATCTCGATCCGTGCGAGCTCTGGCAC
>DATHKF010000400.1:0-12701 GCA_035489505.1 Bacteroidia bacterium
ACTTCGATGCAACACCAGCCACACCGAATGTGATCGGATCAATTGCGGATATCACCGGCCATTCCTACGTTGCACTCGCAGCCGGGAATGCGAATATCGAAATCGACAATACGCGACTGGTGGGATTTGTCAGGGGAATTACCTCCGGCGCTTCAACGATTACTGCGCAGGTTACAGGGATAGCCGCTACACAATCTCTGCCAGTGAGCGTGATCAACTGGTACGGAGCGCCCTCTAATCTTCTCATCCCCGGAACGGCAACTGAACTTAATGCGATTGTCGATCCGGTTGGAACCAGCGCAGGTGATCCGGATAATTTTCCGAACATTCTTTTTCTCGCAGAAGGATTTACGCAGGCGCAGCAACCCTTGTTCGATCAGCTGGTGACGGAAATTACGAACCGCATGTTTACAGGCCCGCGTTACCGTCCCTTTTGTTACCTGAGGGGGGACGTGAACACGTGGAAGGCATTCACTCCCTCTGCACAACGGGGTTTTACAAATACTTCATACAGGGATTTGCACGTGAGCATGGGTCCACCAGTGTTTACATCGATTTTCAGCAATCCGAAGAATACGATTACGCAGGGCATTGATTCGTTCTACGGATTCATCAATCCGCGACGGCCTTGCGACAATATTTATTCGGATTCTTCGCACCTCGTAGGTGATATCAGGCGGTATGGTCTGCATCTCGACTGGCACGAATCGGTTATGCGTTTTATTGGAACGCTGGCATTGCGTTCGACACCGGCGTCGCGTATCGGCAGACATTGGTCTCCCAACGGATCGACACGCGCGAAGGATGAAGGACTTGTTTGTATTATTTACAACGACCGCACAGGAGGAAGAGAAGCCAATTATCTCTTCTTTACACTTGTACCGACCTCGTTCATGGATCCTCCGCCGAGGATATCTGATTCGGGCTATTATTTGTTTGATCCGCCCAGGCCAGTGAGTGGTGCGGTTACGAATCCTTTACGTTGGCGGGTTAGCAGGGACATCTGGCCTTTTGATGCAACTGCTGTAACGGCTGATAAGGTTGACAGCATGTGCGATACACTCACGCATGAACTCGGACATTCGTTGGTGTTGGGCGATGAGTATGAAGAAATAAGCGGCGCTGCTGCCGGGGTTTCAGCCCATCGCATGGATAATCTTACTTTTCTCGATCTCATTCATCATACCACGGGAACGCCCAACGAGATTGATCCATCGAGATTGGTTTGGGCATCCTTGCATCGCGTTTCCCGTTCGGATCGGATTATTTCAGCGACCTGGAATCTTACCAATGTCAATGCAATAACAGCGGAGCTGAGGATTGCACCGGCCAGCGTAAGTCAATGGCCAACGACAACTCCTGTTTTTATCCGCGAGTTTCGCAGGAACGATTGGTTTGTGACTGTCGATTATGGCGGAATACATATCCGGAATACAATGATCAGCACAATGCCACGCGCGGGTGAAGATCCGCTGGTAGTGCTTGAAACCATTTCGATCTCGGCCGCAGATGCAACTACCGGTGTTCTTACGATCAGTGTTCCTAAAGCAAAATTCCCGGCAGCCTGGCAGGCGCTTCCCGATCCCGATTTCAGGACACGCGTCAATGGCCTTAACTGGTCAGGTGCGCTTCTTTTTCTTCCGTTGGTAAGAGATGGTGTAACACTAAAACTTGCGGATAGTGAAGTCATGCAGTTTATGACCACCAACCACATGCCACTCACCAACAACAGAAGTGGCGCCGGGGTTTGCGGCACGGCTTCAGCAACGGCAGATAATCCGCCGGGCACTGTGATCAATACTACGCTTCGCAATCTTCCCACGCACACATTCCGGATCATTGGCGCGTATGAAGGTGGCGATCACAATACGTGCACGGTATACCGGCCGACTGGTTTTTGCCGTATGCGGAATTCCAGTGGAATGCCCGACGGCAGCGCAATCGTGGATCCTGCTTTTGTTTCCGAATTCTGTTACGTGTGCCAATATCTTATCATCAACCGGATTAATCCTGCGAAACTCGTACTGCTCGAAGCAAATTATCCGGAGTTCACTCCTGTTACGCCACCAACGCCACCAACACCACCTACACCCTAATGGCCGTCAACACGCAGTTATATCTTCAGCCTTCACTCGACATTCATTTGGCGCGTAGCCACAGTGAAACGAGTTCGCAGCTTCTGTTTCTCACACACAGAAATGCGTCGGCAGCTGCACTGGCACGCGGTTGGGATTTTGATCTTGACCCTGTTCTTTTAGCACCTCGGGATGTTGTCATTTCCAGTCTTTCCGGAGACCCCGTGCTCATTGAAGTAGATTACATGACAGGTTTACGCGAGATTCCCGACTTGCCTTTTCTTCCCGGTTTGCACATTACCCCAGGTTCCACTACCACCAATTTATCCGTTCTTCCCGGTGTGCGCATTCGCCCCGGGTCCACGGGAAGAGGAGTGAACGTGATTACAATTACGCACCCGGTTGCAGGCGTGATCAGCGCCAATGTACACGTGCATGATGTTTTCAACGACTGGTGGTTTGGTATCGACAGCATGACTGTTCCGCGATCGGATATCAATGACTCTGCATTGTCCCCTGCTTTAAGAGTGAGCACAGCGCAAGTAACAGTATACGGACATTTTGATGCTGATCCTGCGAACCCCAACAGCATCGGTGTAATTGCGGATATCACGGGACACGATTACATTGATCTTTCTTCAGCCAACACTTCTATTGCAGAAGTTGACTCCCGTTATGAAGGCTGGCTTCGTGGTGTCACACTTGGCGATACGACGATCAGCGGAATTTTTTCAGGGGGAACTGTGCGCAACATTCCGGTAAAAGTGGTCAATTGGTTTGGGGCTCCTTCTTCGCTGGGAAATTTTGACACGATCACACAAACAAATGCGCTGCTGCACCTGGTTGGACCGCGTCGCGGAGATCCGGACCTCGTTCCTAACATGGTGTTTCTTTCCGAAGGCTTTCTCGCCAGCGAAGAACCACTTTTCGATCGTGCTGTTCTCGAAATCAAAAACAGGATTTTTTCTGCACCGCGCTTCAAACCGTTTCATTACCTGCGGGAAGATATCAATGTGTGGAAGGCCTTTATTCCGTCTTCCGATAAATCGATGAATCAAGCGATTGATACAAGAGTGCGTGTTAACACCACAACCTTTACCGTTGGAAGCGGGGAGCCGCGCAATGCACTCGTACAACAGTTAGATACCTTCTATGCCTTCATGACTCCCGCACGTGTGTCAGATAACATGTATTCGGATGACGAATATGTGGTAGGCGATGTGCGGCGTTATCCGCTTCAGTTGAATTGGGTCAACGCACTTGCCCAGTTCCTTGCGACGCTGGCCGAACAAGGAAATCCCGCAAACCGTATTGGCCGACATTGGTATGGACGGGGAAGTCAGCGCGGAAAAGACGTCGGGCTGGTGGTTATTTTGTGTAATGAGAAACAGGCTAGCCAGGAAGCGAACTATGGTTATTTCTGCCCGATCGGATTTTACCTTGGGCTCTGGGGATACCACAGGGTTCTGTCCCCGGGACGCCCGTTAACAGCTGCAGATCCGGAAAGACATACCTGGCGGGTAATACTGGAGCCAACTGTTTACAGCACCGCAGCCAGTATCACCGATAATCTCATACCTCATATAATTGACGATATGGCAGATGTAACAACACATGAGCTTGGCCACTCGTTGGTGCTAGGGGATGAATATGAATATGAACGGCTCACATCATTCCTTTCAACTGCCAGTGATTATCGCGTAGACAATATTTCCTATTACGAAAATATCAAGAACGGAACATCAGTTGCACCGCCGCAAATCGATCCAACCAAATTGAAATGGGCGGACTTACATCGCATCAGGCGCTCTGCGCGGATTAATTCAGCAACGTGGACACACGCAGACCTGAATAACATCAGCCTGAGTATACAGGTAAAAGTAATGAGTCATGTGACCTGGGCAGTGGGCGATCACGTATACCTGCGTGAATTCAAAGTAACGCACTGGACTGATGCCTATACTAAGTATGGAGGTGTTAGAATTGATTTACCATTCAATGGCTTTATTCCATTCCCCACTGAAGATGCGCGCGTATTGATTGAAGACCTGCCCATTGCAACCGTAGCCACAGCGGCAGGAGTTAAAACCATAACGATGCGTGTGCCCAAAATAAAATTTCCCGCAGCCTGGCAGGCGCTCGCTGATGCAGCGTTCCGCACCAACATGGATGCGATCAGTCTTGTCGGAGGAGTGCTGTTTATTCCCAAAAGAAAAACAGATGGTTCCATACTGAAACTGATTGACGACGAAGTGATGCAATTCATGATCAACACGCATGCCCCGCTCACTTCAAACTACGACGCTTCGTCGGCAAGGGGCTGCGGTCCTGCTTCGGTAGGCATCAGTAATAGTGATTCGGAAAATCCACCGGCAAATCTCACAGCCACATCGGGCAGACGACTTCCTCTTCATTCATTTCGTGTGGTTGGTGCGTACGAAGGTGCCGATCATGCAACCTGTCGGGCGTATCGTCCAACCGGAATGTGCAGAATGCGAAGCGAAGCATTCAACGGTCCGTTTTGTTACGTGTGCCAATACCTGATCGTCAACAGACTTAACCCATCACGGCTTTCTGAACTCGAAGCAGACTATCCCGAATTCAGAACGTAAATATGAAATAAACCCATGGCCGTCAACACGCAGTTATATCTTCAGCCTTCACTCGAAATTCACCTGGCGCGCAGCCACAGTGAAACGAGTTCGCAACTTTTGTTTCTGACACTCAGGAACGCATCAGCCGCTGCGCAGGCCCGTGGATGGGAATTTGATCTCGACCCCGTCCATCTTGCTCCTGCGGATGTAGTGATCACCAGTCCTTCGGGTGATCCCATTCTTGTCGAAGTGGATTTTATTTTTAGCCTTCGAATCATTCCGGGTTCAGTAGCAAGGGGCGTGAATGTAATCACCATCACACATCCCACGGCCGGAGTGATCAGTGCAAACGTACACGTTCACGACGTTCTGAATGACTGGTGGTTTGGTATCGACAGTATCACCGTTCCGCGGATGGATATCAATGATCCCGCATTGCCGCCTACCCTGAGAGTAAGCACCGCACAGGTAACTATCTACGGACATTTTGATGCTGACCCTGCGAACCCCAACAGTATCGGTGTTATTGCGGACATCACCGGCCATGATTACATCAGCCTGTTTTCAGATGATATTGCAATCGTCGACATTGATTTTCGGTATAACGGTTGGCTCCAGGGTGTAGCTGTGGGCAACACAACAATCAAAGGACGATTTACGTCAGCAGGAACATTCCGCAGCATTCCTGTAAGCGTCATTAATTGGTTTGGACTACCCACCACGTTAGGAGACATCAACAGCATCAGCGAAACAAATGCAATTCTCCGTTTGGTAGGACCGCGTCGCGGCGATCCGGATGAAGTTCCGAATATGCTTTTTCTCGCCGAAGGATTCCTGGCCAGCGAAGAACCCCTGTTTGACCGTGCTGTGGAAGAAATGAAAAACAGGATTTTTTCTGCGCCGCGTTTGAAACCATTTTCTTATTTGCGCAACGACATCAACGTGTGGAAAGCATTTACTCCTTCGGCAAGTACAGGGGTAATCCAGAGAATAACATCGACAACTACCATTGATACCACTGCCGGGTTCACAGTGGGCAGCGGTGGCACTGCTGCTCTGGTGCAACAACGCGATACGTTTTACGGATTCTGCACACCGGCAAGGCCGTCAGACAATATTTTTACGAGGACGCATCACATCGTCGGGGATGTAAGAAGATATCCTCTTCAACTGACCTGGTCCAATACGGTCGTACAATTTCTCGCCACACTGGCGGAAGCGGGAGTTCCGGCAAATCGCATCGGGCGACATTGGTATGGCAAGGGCGCCCTAAGAGGAAAAGATGCCGGACTGGTGGTCATTCTTTTTAACGATCGGCTTGGCCTGAGCCAGGAAGCCAATTATGGATATTTCAATCCAATAGGATTATCCCTGTGGCATGGATACAATTTTGCACTGACCACACCACGGCCCGTTGCAGCAGCCGATCCCGATCGTTTTGTCTGGAAAGTTGAGCACCAGGCCACTGTCTTTAATACACCGGCGCTGATTACGGCCAATCTCACCGCGCACGTTCTCGATGAAATAACAGACACCACCGTGCATGAGCTTGGACATTCTCTCGTGCTGGGAGATGAATACGAAGATTCAACACCCGAGATATCCTTTGCCAATGACTTTCGGTTTGATAATATCTCGTATTACAGAAATATAAACAGCGGTGCATCTCTCGCACCACCACAAATTGATCCGCTGAAATTAAAATGGGCCGGACTGCATCGGATCAGTCGGTCTGCACGAATCAACACGGCAGCCTGGACTCACGCAGATCTGAATAACATCAGCCTGAGTATCCAGGTGAAAGCATTAACCGGCATCACCTGGGCCGTGAGCGATCACGTATACCTGCGCGAGTTCAAACAAACGCACTGGCCGATACACGCGGAGTACGGAGGCGTTCTGGTTGAAGTACCATTTCACGGTTTTATTCCATTACCCACCGAGGATCCCCGTGTGCTGATTGAAGACCTGAGCATTGCAACGGTAACCACAGCGGCAGGAGTTACAACCATAACTATGCTTGTACCGAAAATAAAATTTCCTGTGGCGTGGCAGGCCCTTGCAGATGCGGCATTCCGCGCGAACATTGATGCGATCGGCCTTGTTGGAGGATTGCTGTTTCTGCCTAGAAGAAGACCAGACGGTTCGATGTTAAAACTGATCGACGATGAAGTGATGCAGTTCATGAACACCACACACACACCACTCACGTCTAACTTCGATGCTTCAGTGGCCAGCGGCTGCGGACCTGCTTCTGCAGGTGGAAGCGCGGTTACGGAAAATCCACCTGCAACGGTGACCGCAACTTCGGGCAGACGACTTCCGTTGCTTTCGTTTCGTGTAGTTGGTGCGTATGAAGGCGCCGATCACGCAACATGCCGCACGTATCGCCCAACCGGTCAATGCAGGATGCGCGACAGTTCATTCAACGGCCCTTTTTGTTACGTGTGTCAATACCTGATCGTCAATAGACTTAATCCATCACGGCTTGCTGAGCTCGAGGCAGACTACCCTGAATTCAGACCGTGAATATGAAACAAACCCATGGCAGAAGATAATACAGTCGGTGTAATACTTGGTGAATTGTCCAGCGCTTTCCGGCCGCTGAAAGATGGTCTTTCATCCGTGTCTGCTTTCGAGCAGTTCATGAAAGACCTCGGATGGAATGTAGATATCATTCCGCCACCGGTAGAATCAATCGCATCCGGGATATCCACCATGATCACGGAACTGGAGAATGCGCAGAACAATAATTTTTCCGCGTCTTCAGTCAGTAATCTGCTCACGGCATTCCGCAACGTGATCGATGGCATCGACCAGATCAAAACGGCGCCCGATGCATTGATACCTGCAATACTTCGCGATGAAAATTTCCGCGAAGAATTTCCGGTGCGTGTTGTGGAGTATCTCATCGTGCGTTATCTCCACGAGAATCATCCGCGCATTGGTTTCTGGCTCAGCTTCACCGGCGTAATCAAAATTGATTATGTGGCGAAAACTGCCAATCGGCCCGCGTACATGTCAAGACGCATTGATCTCGCTGTGATTCCGCAGTTCTTCACAAATCCACTTTCGATTTTTGAAACAAACTACGGATGGGGAACAGATGATTTCAATGCCGGAAAATTTCTCCGTCACATCGAAGATCTCCTGATCTACTTTGGTGCGCATGTTGGTCGCGGGCAGGCGCCTGCTGAACTCAACACGGCATTCGGAGTTCCGGCACCAACCGATCCGTTGCAGCCAGGTTCACCTGCTCTGAATGTTTTGCTTTTCTCCACCTACGGCAGTTCCGGATTTATTGAAACAGGTCTTACACTTGTCGCTCTTCCGAAAGAAGGAACAAAAAAACCGGGTCTCGCACTTGTTCCTTTTGCCAAAGGTGCGATCAGCCAGACAATCACCATCACGCCGGAATTACTTTTCATGTTCCGCGCCGCGTTCGATGTGCAGGGAGGTCTCGGTGTTGAACTGCGACCGGAAAGTGGTTTGCGGTTGATCGTTGGTTTCAATGATGGTCCTGCTACACACGCAACAGGAGAAATTCAACTGCGTCTCGAAAACAGGAAAGCCGGAGAACATACGTACATCATGGGCTCCGGTGATGGCAGCTACATCCGTTACGATTCACTCTCACTCGAAACAGGACTTAAAGTGGATGCGAGCGATGGAGTTGATCTGTACATCGAAGCAGAACTTGTTGGTGGCGCTGTTGCATTGAAACCCGGTGCTGATGGTTTCCTGCAGAAAATACTTCCCGCCGAAGGCATCGGTGGAAATTTTGACACCGCACTCGGATGGTCGCTGCGCAACGGAGTTTATTTCCGCGGAAGCGGCGGACTCGAGATCCGTCTTCCTTCGCACATCGATCTCGGTCCCATTTCCATTGAAGGATTGACAATGACATTCAAAGTGGACAACGGAGAATTCCCACTGTCCATTGGCGCCGATATCAAAGCTGCATTGGGCCCGCTCACGGCCGTAGTGCAGAACATGGGAATTACAGCTACGTTTTCATTTCCGTCAGAGAGCAGCCGAAAAAATCTCGGGTTGATGCGACTCGAGGTTGATTTCAAACCACCGAATGGCGTTGGTCTTTCCATCGATGCCGGCGGATTGAAAGGAGCCGGCTTTCTGTATCTCGATTTCGACAAAGGCGAATATCTCGGCGCGCTCGAACTGGAATTCAAAAACACGTTTGCGCTGAAAGCGGTTGGTATTATCAATACCAAAATGCCCGATGGCACCGATGGATTTGCACTGCTCATTATTATCACCACAGAGTTTACACCGATCCAATTGGGATTTGGTTTTTCACTCAACGGTGTTGGCGGGTTGCTCGGCCTCAACAGAACAGTGCGCATCGACGTACTTCGCGAAGGTGTAAAAACCGGCGCGCTGAACAGTGTATTGTTCCCGCAAAATGTGGTTGCGAATATCAACCGCATCGTGAGCGATCTCAAACAGATCTTCCCGATCGAAGAAGGACATTTCCTCATTGGCCCGATGGTGAAGATCGGTTGGGGCTCTTCAATCCTTACGCTCGAGCTTGGTTTGCTGCTTGATATTCCGAGACCGATGTTCGCCATTCTCGGTGTACTGAAAATGGTTCTTCCAACCGAAGAAGCTGCAGTACTCAAACTCCAGGTGAATTTTCTCGGCGTTGTAGATTTCGAGAACAAATACATTTCGTTCGACGCAACCCTGTTCGATTCGCGCTTGCTGATCTTTACGCTCACCGGTGACATGGCGCTCCGCATCAACTGGGGAGAAACGTCCATGTTCGTTCTCAGCGTAGGCGGTTTTCACCCGGCCTTTCATGAAGCACCTGCGGACCTTCAGCACATGACACGCATTACGCTCGCGCTGTTGTCGGGAAGTAATCCGCGCATAACTATTGAATGTTATTTCGCGGTCACGTCCAACACGGTGCAGTTCGGTGCGAAAGCGGAACTGTACGCAGGTGCATGCGGATTCAGCATACAAGGCTATATCGGGTTCGACGTACTCTTCCAGTTCGATCCGTTCCGTTTCATTGCAGAGATCTACGCAGGTCTCGCACTGAAGATGGGCTCAACAAACATCATGAGCCTTCGTCTGCGCGGCTCGCTGGCAGGACCAGAACCGTGGGACGTAAAAGGTGAA
The DNA here is from genome assembly GCA_035489505.1 of Bacteroidia bacterium. Classification (GTDB taxonomy): domain Bacteria; phylum Bacteroidota; class Bacteroidia; order Palsa-965; family Palsa-965. Next base: position 9,815 of record DATHKF010000400.1, read on the forward strand.
GCAAGCTTCTCCATACTGTTCTTCGAAATTACGATCAGCTTCCACGAAACATGGGGCGATGATCCTGCTTCGATTGCACGGGAAGGAGCAGACGTGCTCGAGTTGCTCAAAGAACAGGTTGCAGACAACCGCAACTGGAAAGCCGACATCCCGGATAATAATCACCTGCACGTCACTGTAAAAACGGTAGAAGCTCCTGGCGATTCGATTGTGATTCACCCGTTCGGTGTTCTGAGTTTCAATCAAACGCTGGTCCCGCTGAACTTTACGATTAATAAGTTCGGAGAAAAAGTTCCTTCGGGCGATACGCGTTTTGCGCTGACCGATGTAAAAACCGGAACCACTGCATTGTCATCTCAAAACATCAAGGACCGTTTTGCACCGGCGCAGTTCACGGCCATGAAAGACAGCGACAAACTCAGCAGTCCTTCTTTCGCGAAAATGGACAGCGGGTTTGAACTTACAGGAAGTTCCGGTCTTCTCATGCCGCCAAATCCTGTGAGTAAAAGCGTGGAGTATGAAGTGACCTACCTGCGCAACAAGGAAATTTCTTTTGCCGGAATTTATAAGATCGTATCGGCCTGGTTCAAAACAGCAGTGAAAGGAAGTGCTGTTGCAAATTCTAAAATCTCGTACCGCAACAACAAAGTTTCGGGTCTTGCACCGGCCGAGGTGAAAAACGTGAAAGAAGAATTTGTGATTGCCAATGTGAGCGACATGCGTCAGCATGCTGTAAACCTGAAAACCAGTTCTTATGCAGGAGCAGTTCAACTGCAGAATGAACTCCTGGCTCAAAAGCCTGCGCTGAAAGGCAAAGTGCAGGTATTATCCACCTACGAACTCAATCGATCATGAGCATAGAAGTAGCACGTTATCAGTTTCACTCCTGGGGCCGCAGAGGAATTTCTGCAAACATCAATGATGTTGATGACCTCGGTACAGGTGTCGTTCACACGAAAGAACGCGCAACGGTTTCCGTTTCCCTCAAGGCAAACGCCGACACGGTTTCGAAAGATTTTTCGCTGATTGGCCCGGGAGATATTATCGGGATCAACCGCGACATGATCATTCGCACAGAACCGTTAAACTGGATCACCGATTTTGAACCGAACTATCTCGCGTTCATTGAATTTTATGACGAGGATTTTCCGTGGCGGTACACACCCGCGCGCGCAACCGGAACTAATGAACAACAGTTGCGTCCGTGGCTTGCGCTGCTCGTTCTCGAAGAAGGCGAGTTTGAACGGACCAAGCGACAGCTTCCGCTTCCAAGCATTAACGTGACCAACAATGCGGCCATGCCGGCGCTTACTGAAACGTGGATGTGGGCGCACGTGCACAGCAACATTGATATTCCCGACAGCGACCTGAGCAATTACGAACGTTTTCTCGACTCGCTCAAAACGTCTTCGGCAGAAGATCCGGATGGATTGTTCAGCCGCCTGATGAGTCCGCGTCACCTCAAGGAAAACACGGCGTACTATTGTTTTCTCGTGCCGGCATTTGAAACCGGGCGACTCGCAGGATTGGAGTTGCCCACGGGCACCATCGATGCACAGCAGCCATCGTGGCAGGCCGATGGTACCTGCGGAGAAATGCCCGTGTATTACGAATGGTTTTTTCGCACAGGTAACAATGCAGATTTCGAATCGCTGGTCAAATTGCTTCAGCCGCGCGCGATGGACAGCCGCATTGGTATCCGAGATATGGATTGCTCCGAACCTGGTTTTGTAAAAGCAGACGGCACGGGCCCCATGTCAGGCACCACTCCGGAGTTGATTGGTTTGGAAGGCGCGCTCAGGGCACCAACCATGCAGCCTACTGTTTTTCCTAATCCATCTACTTCGATAGATTTCCAGGAAGAACTCGAAGCGCTGGTTAATCTCAATGAGAAAAGAGAAGCGGACATGACCGGCGATCCGATTGTGACGTTGCCGTTCTACGGACAAAATCACGCGAAGCTGCACCCCGATGATGCGTTGCCACTCGACATCACGAAAAACACCTGGCTGCATACGCTCAACAAAGATCCGCGCACACGCGTTGCTTCCGGTTTTGGAACAGTGGTCATCCAGGAAAACCAGGAAGCATACATGAAGAAAGCCTGGCAACAGGTGGAAAAGATCAACGAAGCAAATCGAAAAATCAGGGACACCCGTGCAGCGGCTTCTTTTGCAACGCAATATTTCCAGCAAATTTTCACGGTGATCAACACGATCAATCTTCTCGCCATAACGCGTCCGCTTCTCCCGAAGATCATGGGAAGTCCGACTACGCTGTATCACCAGGTGAAAGAAAGCCGGTTGCCAGCTGTTGTTTTCTCCGGAGCGTTCCGGCGGTTGATGCGACCGATGGGTAAGCTCGCGCGGCGGTTTTCATTCAGCGCTACCGAATACGATAAGGTGGTCACAGGTTTGAATGATGGAACATTAACCGCTGCGCCACCGAAACAAACGCCTGCAGGTTTGCCAACCACACAAACACTTTCCGATGCGGTTAAACCCAAAGGACTTGCCGGATGGCTGGCAAAGTTCGGATGGTTTCTCCTGTTCATTCTATTGATCCTTCTTCTTATCGTTGCTCTTTTCACGGGCTTGTATCTCGCAGTCGGTATTGCCGCCGCAGTAATTGCCGCAGTTGCTTTTCCGCTGATCATCCGTTCAAGGAGACAGTCGGCTGCAGCTGAAGTATTCGCCGAACCTGAAAAAACAGGGGAGACGCTGAGTCACGTTCCTTCACGCCCTTCCTTCACCATTCGTTTGACGGATGAAGTCACAACACCTGCGCCCACTCCCGGTGGGGCAAACGGTGAGAGCAAGGAAGCGCAAAATTTCAGGTTGGCCGTTAAAGGACTTTCCGCAATTCTTCTCGTGCCTAAGCCACCTGT
>DATHKF010000401.1:0-6622 GCA_035489505.1 Bacteroidia bacterium
TGAACCCCACGTTTCACTATCCCACCATGTGCGTGCTCGACTTCCGGCAGTTCAGCAAGCCTCGAAGAAAACCTTCCGAAAACGAATTGCTCGCGGTGAACAACCGTTACTTCGAGTGGATGATCCGCAAGATCAATTTCCGGGACAAGGATTAAAACCTTTGTTTAATAGGAACGCGGATTTAGCGGGTCAGGCGGATTGAAACAGATTTTTGTTTTCGTCGCAGTGACCGCTTGAGTACTACAGATCGCGCAGCGATCAAATCCGTGCAAACAACCGCTACTTCGAGTGGATGACCCGCAAGATCAATTTCCGGGATAAGGATTAAAACCTTTGTTTGTTAATAGGAACGCGGATTTAGCGGATCAGGCGGATTAAAATGGATTTTTATTTTCGTCGCAGTAACCGCTTGAGTGCTACAGATCGCGCAGCGATCAAATCCGCGTCAATCCTTTTCAATCCGCGCCCTAAGCGCAGCGCAGGGTCCGCGTTCCTATTAAGTTACGCTTAAGTAACACGATCGCGCAGCGATTATCCGTGGCAATCCGTTTTTTCAGTGAGCGCCGCAGGCGCATCCGCGTTCCTATTAAGTAACACAATCGCGCAGCGATTCAATCTGTGAAATTCAGTGGATTCAGTGTCTTCCTTGTACCATTCTGAAACAAAATCACACAGCGATCAAAACGGATACAGCGTCGCCAATCTATTCAGCATCCGCAGCCTCACCAGCTTCTTCCGCTCCACAACCGTCATCCCGCTCAGTTTCTCCGCAAACATCTCCTGCGCCTTCTGAAAGAACATCACATCCCACTTATTTGCCTCGTGCAAAAACTCAAACGTTGCCGGTGAAATCGTATCTTTTTTCTTCGTGAGATTTTTCTTCCGGTAAATTGGTAAAGCCCATCCCAGTTTTCCCGCGAGCAGGATCAACGATTCATCATAATGTTCCTGCACACCGAAAAAATGAACTTTGTGCTGAAGGTTTTCCAGTGCAAGTTCGTAGTGCGGTTGACCAATTTCTCCGAACGGGGTTTCATGCAAACCGCTGATGTAACGAACAAGACAATTGTCAATGTCTTTTTTTTCTTTCAGCGCATAAAACGATTCGATCGTAGAATCCGGACGGTTGAGATATTCGTAATGTTTCACCGTCGGCTGCTCTTTCAGAAAATAGTAATGTGAGATCACGCGGGATACCGGCGGACGAAGAAAAGTGAAAATAAAATTTCCGGGAATGTCCAGTACCTCGGTGATGTTCAGGTGTCCTTTGATCAGGAAAGATTCATTGCGCTTCGCACGCGAAACAGCTTCTTCGCGCAATGGAGTTTTCACATTCTGAACGTGCTTCCAGTTTTTCTCGTTGTAAAAACGACTGAGAATATTGTGCAGCGTTGTTCCTCCCGTTTTCGGAATGTGTACAAAAGTGCAAAGCCCGCTCTTGATGCTCATCAGGAAGTGAATTTAAAGAAATGACGCATCATTCCGAGAATTGGTCCGGGTAATTTCCGGATCCACGGTCTTTTCTCCATGAGTTCCTGCAAGCGAAGAAATGAACGTACGTTTTTAGAAATTTCTTTCTGCTGCTCAATAAAACGCGGCAGCACCACGTCAATGATCAGCACATACCTGAACTTATCACTATAATTCCACGCCGAGTGGATGAACGAATCGCAGAACACAGTGAACTTGCCTTCTTCCCAGGCGCGCGTTTCTCCTTTCACTTTGATTCCACATTCGGGTAAACCCGCAGGGATCACCAACCCGAAATGACAACGCGCAATCGTGTTTGTGTCTCCCGGATGTGGTTTGATTTCTGTGTGCGGCGCTAACCGGCTCACACCGGCAGTGGTCATACCGGGAATTTCCTTCAGCCATTGCGCAAGTTCCGGACAGGCTGCACAATGCGCTTCATGTTTTTTATTCCAGAAATAAAAATCCACGACTTCCCATTTCCCGGTTTCAATCAGCGAAGTGTGAAAATACGGCTCCAGGATTCCGTGCTTTTGTTTCAGCAAGTTCTCAATTTCTGTACGAATGACGCTGAACTTTTTTTCTCCGTCCTTGATCCACTGCCAGTTTACATCATCAAAAAACGCAGGCAAGCCCGGATCAGGTTCTCCGCCCTTGTAACAATACCAGGGCGTAAGCGATTGTGGTGAATTTTTCTCGTAAGCCGGAATCATAAGCGACGAACAATTAAACGCTTCCTGTTTTCAGCGGGCAATGCTTCGTACAACGAAAACATGTGCTGCTCAGAATCATCGCCGGGTGTGTCCATCACCACTTCGAACGTTGAGCCAAATTGCGCGACGAGTGCTTTGCGTACTTTTTCAGTGCGTGAAAAAAAGATGTTTCCATTAAGCACGTAGTGTTGGTTCTGTATGTTTTCCTGTCCAGGTAAAAGCTCGTACCCAAGATCGTGGTTGAAGCGGATCGCCCGCTCGTTGGTGCGCAGGATCTTTACGTACGTGCGCTCGAGTCCAAGCAGGAACGTAATTTCGATCAGCACGAAAGAAGCCATCAGTGAAACCGAACTCTCCAGCCATTTTTCATCCCAGATAAAAATGCCGCCGTTCCCGGTTTCTTTTTTCTCCCAGTCGATTTCCGCTCCATAAACCAGCCCGATCTTTTCTCCATTCATGCAAATGATGAAATAATTGTTCCGGCGGTTGTTGATCGACAGGAACCATTTCTCCTGCATCTCCGGAGTGATCTCCTCACGGAATTCCATGTACTGCCGTACAAGCAGCGAATTCCGCTTCTTCCGGACCAGTTCGATGTCTTCATGACGTACGCGGACCAGCTCAATACCGTACCCGTAAATTTTCATGCGTCAGAGAACAGTGTGAATAGAGTAGGGCGGTCGCCGGCTCTGTAAATGATAAATTTTGTACAGGTACTGACCAATGATGCCCATACAGAACATCAACAGGCTGGTGGAAAAAAGAATCGTGACGATCTGCGCGGTGAAACCCGGTTCAACATCAAACATGAATTTCCGGTAGATGAAACGCACGCCCAGCATAAATGTAAATATGGATGAAAACAATCCAAGCCAGATCATCATCCGCAACGGCACAGCGGTATAATTAACCACAGTGTCGAAATAGATCAGGATCAGCTTGCCGATTGTATATCCCGATTTTCCATGACGGCGTTCGCGGTGCGCAACAGGAACCTGTGCAAAACGCGCCGTATACCAGCGAATGATCTCGTCGATGAACAGGTGCGACTGGTTGCGATGCTCCACCACGTGATCGGCCATTTCTTTTTTCATCAGTCGGAACGAGCTTCCGATGCCCACGTGTCCCACAACCACCTTCGCGCTCCTTCGTGCAAAGGTTCCACCGGCGTTGCGCATGGTGCTATGCTGTTTCACTTCGTAAATTCCGTAAACAACATCGGCGCCCGAGGTTTTGAATTTCTCCAGCAACTTGGGGATCTCTGAAGGCGGATGCTGAAGATCATCATCAATCGTAACAATGGCTTCACCTTTCGCAAACGTAAATCCGCAGATCAAAGCATTGTGCTGACCGAAGTTTCGTGCGAGGCGTACACCAACCAGTTTCTCTCCGTATTTCGATTTAAGCAATTCAATTTTCTCCCAGCTGTTATCGTTGCTTCCATCCTCCACAAGTATAATTTCGTAAGCAACATCTTTGAGATGCAGGTCAACCTCAGAACACAGTTCATCCAGCGATTCCGCGCTGTTGAAAACCGGGACAACAATAGAAACCTCTGGTGTGTACATATCGCTAGAGAAGAACTCCTCCGTCCAAAATTAGATTAATTCCGGTTGCCCACCGGGATGCCGGAGACAACAGGTAAACCACCGCGTTCGCGACATCATCCGGGTAACCTACTCCAAGCAAATATTTGGAAATGTGATTGTCCATTTCTTCCTTGGAAACAAATTCTTCGGCGCGGTCATACATCGGTGTTTTCACCATGGCGGGGGCAATGCTGTTCACACGGATCTTCTGCGTGTGCAACTCCTGCGCCAATACTTTTACAAACGACTCGATCGCTGCTTTGGATGCGCCGTACATGGCCGCCCCGCGCTTTGGCCGGTCAGACGAAATAGAACTCAGGTAGACCAGCGAGCCTTCTGCTTTTATTTTTTTTTCTTTCAATAAAGCAGAAGTCATCAGTACCGGCGCTTCAAAATTCACGGACATGGTTTGATCGATCTTCTGAGGGTTCAGAAAACGCACAGGAAATGAATGAACGGTTCCTACGCAATTCACCAGTCCGTCAATGGCAGGAATGGCATTCGCAAGGTGTTCTCTTCCTTCCGCCGTGGTAATATCAGCAACAACAATCGCCTCTTTTCCAACGCCGCATTTGGTTGCGGTTTCCATCAGCCGTTCTTCATTCCTGCCGGCAAGAACAACTTCACCACCCATTTCTTTGATCCGCCACGCCGTATGACTTCCGATTCCCGAAGAAGCTCCGGTGATCAGGATGGTTTTACCGTGCAGATGAAAGGGTGTGCTCATAAAAGCTGAACAGGTGGACAAACTAAGTTATCGGTTTCAAGATAGCACGATCCCCACGACAAACCAACTCCGAATGAGGCGAGCAGTAACCGGTTGTGGGGGTTCGGCTGTTTGCTGAATTGGTCCACCAGTGTCAACGGAATAGAAGCAGAACTTGTGTTTCCGTATTGTTTCAGCGTGTAAGGCACTTTTTCTGCAGGGAATTTCAGCTTCTTACGGATTGTTTCGTTCATCAGGAAATTCGCCTGGTGCATGACGAGAAAATCAATGTCTTCCACGGTTTTATTCATTACCTGGAGGAGCTCATTCACGTTGGGTGGCGCTTCACGGACAGAAAAATTGAACACGTCCAGTCCGTTCAACCAGAGATTCCGCAAATGGCGGGTCACTCCCGGCTCGTATTCTTTTTCAATCAGCGATTCCGGTGTGATCGGGTTACGGATTCCACCGTGGGGGATTATAATTGCATCCTTGCCCGAACCGTCGCTTTGCAGGTTGAAGAACGATTCATAATCGCGGTTATATTCAATCGCTGTTGCCGTTCCGCAATCGCCAAAAAGTGGCCAGGTGCTTTTGTCTTTCCGGTTCAGGGCAGCTGTGGAAATGTCTCCAACAAGTAAAAGTGCTTTCCGGAATCCGCCTGTGGCCATCATCGAGGACGCCACAGAAAGTCCGTAAACATAACCGCTGCACCCGAGATTGATATCAAACGATGCCGTTGTTTTTTTCAGGCCTAACCTGTCCTGCACGATGATCGACGTTGCCGGAAGAAAATGATCCGGCGATTGCGAAACGAAAATCAAAAGATCAATTTCATCTTTGGACCAGTTCAGCGCCCGGAGCAAAACTTCGGCAGAGTTCACACAAAGATCACCGGTGGTTTCCCCGTGAAGCGCAACGTGACGTTGCTCAATGCCCGTGGTCTTCACGAACATCGCACGTTCTGCATCCGTGATCAATTCATAATCGCGGTTACTTTCTATCGTTTTAGGGACTGTAGCTGCAACTCCGCTGACTTTTGCGCCCCGCAGGTTGAAGTGTGCCATTTAGGATTTTCTGCTCTTAATCACATCGTAGATGTCCTGCACCGTATTGCATTTACGCAAATCTTCACCGGTGAGTGCCACATTGTATTCTGTTTCGGCCAGCGCAATCAGGATGAGCGCGTGCATGGAACTCCAGTCCGGAATTTCCCGGTAATTGGTAGTCGGTTGAATCGATCCCGGAGGAATTCCATCCAATTCCTGTTCCAGTTTTGCTCCAAAAATTTCTATCGTATCCATAATGATAATCTCAAATGTAAGGAATTGGATCAGAACCGGGCGATGGTACCCGACCAGGAAAGTCCTGTGCCGAACCCGGCTAGCAATACGCGCATTCCGGGCTTTAATTTTCCGGCCAGTTGCGCTTCGCGGATGGCAATGGGAATCGTGGATTGCACGGTATTCCCGAAATTCTCCATGCAATGAAAAAAGCGCTCTGGAGCTATGCCCATTTTCTTGCGAAGGTGTTCGTTCAGAAACACATTCGGCTGGTGAAAAATAAACAGATCGATGTCTTCTTTCGTGAGTTTCGCTTTCGAAAGAAGATCTTCAATCATGGGCGGAACGGTGCGGTTGGAAAAAAGAAAAATCGCTGTACCGTCCATATCAAAACTGGCGTCGTTGGTTACGTTTCCATAGCCATCGGCCCGGTCAGTTGTTGAGCTTTCCGTCAATGGAAAACGGGCAAATCCATCGCGGATAATAATTTTTTCATAGCTCTTTCCATCGGTGCCATACACATACGGACCAATCATGGATTCTTCGCTCCGAGTAATGAGCGTTGCTGCTGCTGCATCACCAAAGAGGAAGCGGTTGGCCTTGTCTTTGGGGTGAATAAACCGCGTAAGCGTGGATGAATTCAGCAAAAGAACGTTTCGCGCACCCATCGTATCAATAATTCCGCTGGCAATGCCCAGGCAATACACGTAGCTGCTGCAGCCATTCACAATGTCCATCGTGCCGCATTGCGCACCCAGGTCAAGCTTCCCTTGGATCACACAGGAAGTGGCAGGCGTATAATAGTCGAGATCGGCGGAATTATAGAGAATAAAGTCGATTTCGCTCCGGTCGATGTTTTCT
>DATHKF010000402.1:0-5012 GCA_035489505.1 Bacteroidia bacterium
GTGTTGTATCGGTGGTAACGGATTGCCGGGGCATTCGCGAAGCGACAAATTTTGAACACGCGGTTTATATCCGTGATCGGGAAGATGTTTCTGAATGGGTGAGTGCAATCCGAAATGTCCTGGCTTCACCGAAGGAACACTCGGAAAAACCGGCGAAGCTTTTGGCGTCGATGTACCCGGAACTTGAGTTGGAGTATGTAAAGATAAAGCTGGCGGAGTGGGCAAACCGGAACCAGATTAATCGTTTGTAAACGTTTGTTGTCGGCTATGATTGTAAAATGATTTAACTTTTCCTTTAAATACATTTATCAGTAGACGATTCATTCAATAAATTTCATTCGCAAAAAATGGCAAAAACCCTGGCTGAACATTTCGATCCCGCTAATGGACCCAAAAGAATTCTTTCACTCGACGGTGGTGGTATCCGTGGCGCACTCACGCTGGGTTACCTGAAAAAAATAGAAACCATTTTGCGCGCCAAAGAAAACAATCCGGCCCTTGTACTCAGCGATTACTTCGACCTGATCGGCGGTACTTCAACCGGCTCAATTATTGCAGCGGCACTTGCAACGGGAAAAACAGTTGACGAGATTGTGACATTGTACATGCAGCTGGGCGGTCAGATATTTGGCGAGAAACACGATTGGTGGAACCCGTTTGAAACACGGAAATACCTGAGAGCAAAATATAATTACGCCGCACTGGCAACTAACCTGGAAGCTGCTTTCCCCGACATTACGCTGGGTAGTGACAAACTAAAAACAGGTTTGTGTATTGTTGCGAAGCGGGCGGACACCAATAGCACGTGGCCATTGATCAATCATCCCGGTGGAAAGTTTTATGATTCGAACGTTGGCAGAAATAAAAATATTCCGTTGTGGCAGGCCGTGAGGGCAAGCAGTGCGGCGCCTACCTATTTCGCGCCGCAAATGGTTGATGTAGGTGATGGGCAAAGTGCTGCTTTTGTTGATGGCGGCGTAAGCATGGCCAATAATCCAGCGCTGACTTTATTGATGGTGGCCACGCTCAAGGGTTTTCCTTTCGGATGGGAAATGGGAGAGGATAAACTCACGCTTGTTTCTGTTGGAACGGGATACAGTGTGTTCAACAAAAAAATCAAGGAAATCGAAGACGCGTGGCTTTTAAGTTGGGCGAAGAACGTACCGGAGATGCTGATGCAGGATGCCAGCTGGCAGAACCAGGTCATGTTGCAATGGATTTCTGATTCGCCCACCGCGCACGAAATTGACTCGGAGATAGGAACGCTGGGTGCGGATTTCCTTGGAGGGAAAGCGCTTCTGAAATACCTGCGTTACAACTTCCCGATCACGGAAGAAAAATTAAATGGTTTGGGATTCGAACAGAAATTTAATAGTGAAGATGTTGCGAGCCTGGTAGAAATGAGTAATGCGGGAAACAGGCAGTTGTTGTATGAGATCGGGACGGCGGCGTCGGAAACAATTCAATCAACTCATTTTGATTAGATCACTTTTCACATTCAGGCTATGGAATACGCGTACGAAGTTTTTTTAAGCTACAAAAACCATCACGTCACCAATCCGTGGGTGATTAAGTTTGAGGAAAAACTGAGTTACTGGTTAACCCAGGAACTTGGAGGTGAAGAACCCAGAATTTTTTTCGATAGACATACGATAGAGACGGGAACGATATGGCCAAATGAATTGAGAGACGGAATTAAAAAATCCAAATGTCTGCTTTGTATATGGACCCCGCAGTATTTCAGATCGAAGTGGTGCCTTTCCGAATGGCAGAGTTTTGAAAAGAGAGAGCAGCTTGCCCAGGGATCCAAGCTAATACTCCCGTTGAAATTTCATGATGGAGAACACTATCCTGAACAAGCCCAGTTGCGACAAATTTTGGATGTTTCGAATTACACCAACACCAATAGCGCGTTTTGGGAAACAGCTAAAGCAATTGAACTGGAGGATAAAATAAAAGACCTTTGTAAGGATTTGGCGCGGGCAATAAATTCTGCTCCAGCGTACGATGTCAATTTCCCGCTGTGGATTGAGAAGGACGATCCCGAACCACCAACAAGCACCCGACAAAAACTTTAAAATGGATATTGATTCAATGCAGAGATTGGGGAAAGTCATCACCTTCTATTCGTTTAAGGGTGGAGTGGGTAGAACGATGGCCTTATCGAATGTTGCCGCGTTGCTGGCCAAGTGGCAGAAAAAAGTTCTTATTGTTGACTTCGATCTCGAAGCTCCCGGAGTTGAGAAGTATTTCACCTCGTCCGATTTCAATTTGTCCACAGAGAGAAGTGAATGTCCTGGAGTTGTTGATATACTCACGTCGTTCTGGTTTGAGACTTCTGCAATTGATTGGAGCGATTGTGTGATCACTGCAAGCTCCCCAAAATATGGTGTTACCTGTGACATTCTGACAGCTGGCAAAGACACGGCTGCATATGCATCGAACCTGCAAAACCTGAATTGGGACTCGCTTTTTGAAAAGTATAATCTGGCTGAGAAGCTGGAAAGGATGAGAAATGAGTGGAAGAAAAAGTATGATTACATTTTGGTGGATAGCCGCACTGGGATTTCAGACATTGGAGGAATTTGCACAATCTATTTACCGGATATCATTGCATTTTTATTTACCACGAACGACGCAAGTTTAAATGGTTCTGTCGACGTGATAAAAAGAGCGAAGGCGTCAAGAGATAAACTGGCATACGATAGAAGCCTCCTGGTGACTATTCCAATTCCTTCCAGGGACGAAAGCAGGACAGAATATGAATCTTCACTCAAGTGGAAGGATAAATTTGCGGACAAACTCGACTCATTGTACGCCGATTGGTTGCCGATGGATGCCCCCGTTAAATCAGCGATAGACCTGTTGAAAATACCATACGTTCCTTACTGGAGTTTTGGCGACAGGCTTCCCGTACTTGAGGATGGCACTACGGAAGGCAGCATCGGATTTTCTTATGAACGGATAGCGTTGTTGATCGCTAATGATTTCGATTGGACCAAAACCAGGACTGGCCTTACTTCTGATGAGGTCGGGAATATTGTTGAGAAAAATGAGCGTCTCTCGGAAGAACTTGATGCCAGAATTGAACAGTATATTGTAAACAGACTAGATGTGCAGATAGAATTTTACGCCAAACAAGGGCTTAAATTTAAGTGGTTTAATATCACTAGCTTGGCCGGACAATTTTCCTCAGCGTTGATTCTTCCAACACTCATCTTCTCCCGGCTGTCGGACGAGTTCAGTTCGTTTACGGGAATACTGTTTAGTGCAATTCTGGCCGTGCTGATCGCGATACAGGCTGCAAGTAATTGGAAAACAAAAAGTGAAAAGTATATAGTGATTTCACAGGCATTGAAGCACGAAAAATTCAAATTTATGAGCTTGCCGAAAAATAGAAGGATCAGAAAATTTCAGTCTTTCGTTAGTGAAATTGAAGATATTCTTGCGAACGCAGACCGTAACACATACCGAATGGAAGTAAAGGAAACACGTCGCATGAAAAAATAATTGATCTATGGAAACAGAACGCACCAACGGCCCCTTTTGCTTCGTCATCACCTCCTTCGGCTCCAAGCCCAATATCAAAGACCTGCATCAAAGAGTTGCGGATGGTAAAGGCGGACCTGTTCAGCAAATTCAGTTTGATGAAATATATAAGCAACTGATCGAACCCGCCATCCGCAAAGCCGGCATGGAACCACTCATCGAGCATGAAGAAAAAGCCGGAGGCATCATCCACAAAACCATGTATGAGAAAATCATACTCGCCGAATTTTGTGTTGCCGACCTGACGAACGCCAATCCGAATGCATACTACGAATTAGGTATGCGTTATGCGACAAAGCCGTTTACAACCATACCGATGATTGCTTCTTCGCATCATCCACCGCCATTTGACGTCGCGCCAAACCGGTTGTTTACGTATGGTGTTGACAACGATTTTAAGTTTTCGGACCTGGCAGGTGATCTCGCCCGTCTGGTTGTGCGGCTGGAAGAATCCAAAGCGAAAAGAAGCACCGACAGTCCGCTCTATGATCTCGTGAATGGAATTTCCTTCAACAATTCGGTCGCGCACGAGAAGACAGATGTGTTCAGGGAGAAAGTGGAGTACGACAAGAAGATCAAGCAGGAACTTGCGTATGCACGAGCGAAATCTCCGGTAGGAAATGAAACGAAAAAAGAAGTGCGTACTGCCGCAATCACTGCGGTTGTAAAAAAATACACCCCGCTCGAAAATACTGAAACAGGTGTGATTATTGACATGATGATCTCTTACAGGAATATTGAAGCGTTTGCGGAGATGCAGGCGTTCATTGAATCCATGCCGCGCTATGTTTTTGAAACGGTGATGGTGCAGGAGCAGTATGCATTTGTACTGAACAGGAATGGAGGCAAGAAAAAGCCGGTGGATGAAGTCATGATCGACAAAGCGGAAGCTGTGCTGGAAGGTGTTAAGGAAAAAGAGAAGGCGAGCAGTGAAACCTACGGAATCTGGGGAAGAATTTATAAAGACAAGTTTGAACGCGCTTACGATTCAGGCGATAAAGCAGAAGCGAAAGTGCATCTCAAAAAAGCATGCCAGATCTACCAGCTGGGATTTGAATTCGATCCACGCGATGCATATCCCGGTGTAAATTATGTTACCTGCCTGGAACTCCTTGGAGAGCATGCTAAGGCCCTGCGTCTTTTGCCTGCAGTGGAATACGCTGCTCTTGCCAAGATGAAAAGAAAAAAACCGGACTATTGGGACTACGCCACTTTGCTGGAGTTGGCAGTTATTGAAAATAAATACGACGACGCCGAGGAATTTTACCAGGAAGCCAAGCCCATCGCCACCGAAACGTGGATGCTGGGTACGACAAAGAAAAACCTGGAGAAGATTTTGAATTATAGAAAGGAGAGGGGAGAGGGTACAGGAGAGTTGGAGTCTTTGCTTGCGAAATTTTCGTAGTCATTTCTGCCGGAAGTCTCTCTTGAAAAAAACAGGTTTACTTCCGAGTGGGGGCCGG
>DATHKF010000403.1:0-5114 GCA_035489505.1 Bacteroidia bacterium
ACCAGTTCCCGGAACTCCGTACTATCTCTCGATGGCGCAGGAATTGAAAGAGCAGAAAAATCATTTCTATACGGACCGTGCAGGTGTGCTTGCAGGACAAGTTGGACAGGCCTGGGTAACACTTTCCGATACCGGTTTCTATTGGGACTTCACTCCTGTTCCGCCTGTGCTGCCTTCACCTCCGGGTGATCCGGGTTCGCCTGACGGACAACTGAATGTTGATGCAATCGCCGCGGATATTGATCGTGAGATACTGATCAACTGCCAGGTGTATCGTGTAATCAGAATTGAAGCCGGCACATTCGATGGTACTGTGTATGCTCCGGATTCCACACACACCAAATGGACTATCTTTTTGGACAGGCCGGTAGACGCAAAAGATTGCGATTCCTGCGAAGAGCTGCCTGCAAATGACCCGTTCACCAATGTAAAATTCCAGATGGGCGCATTGTTCGTTGGTTCACCGTTCGAAGTGGTTGTACCTACCAATCTCATCTTCCTGCGCAATGCAGCTGATGCCCCGGTTGCTTCCGATTGCCTGCCGTGTTACCCGCTTGATAATTGCACGGAGTAGTTATGAGTTACCTGCAGTTTGCATATCCGAAAAAAGGGAACCTGTCCGCACTGGATGGTCCTCCCGGCCCGCCTTTTATTCAACCAACTCCAAAAGGCGGGTTGCATTATTACACCTGGCGGAATGCAACTGCACGTGATGCACTGAAAGAAAAAGAAGATGGAGCGGCAGCAGCGGAGAATAATCCTGAGCCAATTCCCGGTCGTGTTTCACGGCGTTACCAGGATCAGAATTTTATTCAATGCATGCAGCCGCTCCAGCTTTTTCGTCCGCAAACACTTACCGGGCGCTCAAGTGTGAAAGGAGAAAACCGCAGCGAGTCGGGACTGAAAGAAATTGTTCAGTCGGCCTACGGTAACGGAAAAGTAAAATTAAAAGTAAAGGCAGTAGGAACAGGTCACAGCTTTTCGGACGTGATGACCACGCCTGATTTTCTTGTTGTGACGGACGACCTGAATGAGATGCTCACTGACCCCAGTCAAGGACAGTTTGATCAATTAAATATCAGGCATTATCCATTGCTGCGGCAGGAAGTAAAAGATTGCTACGAGGAATTTGCAGACATGGCGGATGTTGATGAAGATCATCGTCCGGGACTTGTGGAGTTCGAAGCCGGGATCAAATTGTTCGATCTCACCGATAAGCTCTGGGAACGCGGTTGGTCGGTGTATAATCTTGGAACGTACCAGGGACAGTCGTTCATCGGCGCTGTTTCCACATCGACACATGGTTCCGGTCTTTCGCTGGGTCCTTTGCCCGACATGATCAAATCGCTCGTGTTGGTCGCAGATGAAGGTCTTACGTACCGTATTGAACCAACGAAGGGGATCACTGCATCGAAAGGTCTCAGGCGTGCTGCCCCGGATCATTTCCCCAAAGATTTTATGCAACTGCCGCAAGGGAAGCGGGCTATTTTCAGATCGAGAAGAGATCCGGGAGTGGATTACCTCATACAAGACGATGATTTTTTCAATGCGGCATTGGTGAACGTAGGAACATTTGGAATTGTGTACTCCGTGATTGTCCAGGTGACCCCGCGGTTTTGTCTCATTGAAGCTGCAGAGATCACCACATGGGAAAAACTGAAAATCCGTTTAGCTGATCCGGGAGCATACGCAGATATATTTGATACGAAAGAATTTATTTCGGGTCTCAAGTATAAAACCCCCACTCCCGATTCTGAGTTTTGCCAGGATAATTTTCTGAAAGTCTCGAAGATCCGTCACACGTCCATGCTGTTCAATGCGAATTATTATGACCGCAGCGGAGAGAATATAATTTTCTTTCGCATCACGCGTCAATATGAAGTGCCCTGGAAACTCGTGGAAGAAAACGAATGGCTCGATCCGAAAGATAAAGGCCGGCTGCTGGATCCGACTCTCAAAAAAATGATGCAACCGCTTTTCGACATTATGGGCGAACGGTTGGCCCGGGGTGAGGCTGCACAAAAAAGATTGTACGAAATCAAAGTGAAACTAATTTGTGGTACAATCGTCTTCGAAGGAACAGCCAAAAACAAAATCACTGAGGACATCGCCCGCTTTTCTCCCTATCTCGGCTGGCTGAAAGATACTGTGCAGGAAGATCCGGTTGAATCGCTGATTGATTCGCTATTGGGAGACAAAACGCTGAACGGAATTGCGAACGGCTTATTCCAGGTCGATGAAAAAGCAAAAGCCGCGAAGGAAGGAAATGGTCTTCAGCCGAAGCAAAGTGAATTCTATCTCAACCGGAATTACCGCGTTCACGTAAAATCGAGCGACCTCAACGGCTATGGAATTGAAACCGGATTCCGTTTTGAAAAACGGGAAAATCAAACGATCCCGGATTATATCACGGCCATCGAGCGTGCAATAATAATTGCCGAGGAGCACTGGATGGAAGGCCGCTACATTCAAACCGCAAGCACAGCTGTTCGTTTTGTGAAAGCAAGCCCGGCATATCTTTCTCCGCAATACGGTGAAACTACGTGCATGATTGAAATGCTGAACGTAGCCGATACACATGGAGGAAAA
This sequence comes from Bacteroidia bacterium, assembly GCA_035489505.1. GTDB lineage: Bacteria > Bacteroidota > Bacteroidia > Palsa-965 > Palsa-965. The sequence continues at coordinate 2,590 of DATHKF010000403.1, forward strand.
GAATTGTTCTACCGGTATCAAACGGAATATGCCAAAATGGGAGGACGACCACACTGGGGACTCGACCTGAGTGTAACAACGGGTAACAATGGATTTCTCGAAAGAACATATCCCATGTTTCCCATGTGGAAAAAGATTTACGATTTGTTCAACGTGCACGGTACGTTCGATAACCGTTTTACTGACCGGATGGGATTGTCTGTTCAGCCTTACGAAAGAAAAGTTTAAGCGATGAGTTCTGACCCAGACACACTCGGTGTCCACTACCATACCTGGCGCAATGTAATTGCGAAAGAAAGCCTCGAGGAAAAATCGAGAGATGACGATTTTGATTCCGCGATCAATCCTGAACCGATTCCGCCGATGATGAAACACCGGTACCAGGATCAGAATTTTATCCAGGTCGTTCAGCCGCTGCAGGTATTCCGACCGATCACGTTGGGAGGAGGCATGAAAATAGTCATGCAGAAAAATGGTTTTCAGAAGAATGTCCCTGACCCCGTGGAGCAAGGTCTGAAAGGTGTTGTCATTGCAGCAACGCGAAAAGGATTGAAAGTAAAAGCGGTTGGTTCAGGCCATAGCTTTTCCGACATCGCTACTACTTCTGATTACCTGGTTGTGACGGACGATCTGAATGAAATGCTCACGCGCAAGCAACAGACATCTTGTCCAAATATCCGTCACGCAGATTTTTTGAAAAGTGATATCCGTACAAAGGGTTACCCGGCGTTTATTGAAACCCATGTGAAGGCGGATAACAGCAGTCATAAATTTTATGGTAAACCCGAAGAAAAACCAACGCTTGTAGAATTTGAAGCCGGAATCAAAATTGCCGCACTGAACGAACAGCTTTGGGATCTTGGGTGGTCGCTGTACAACATGGGAACCTACCAGGGACAATCGTTCATTGGTGCTGCTTCCACTGCAACACATGGTTCGGGACATACACTTCCACCTTTGCCCGACATGATCCGTTCGATGGTGATTGTTGCCGATCGTGGAATTGTTCTGCGCATTGAACCCGGAACAGGAATCACGCAGCACAGCGCGGTTGCGAATGAAAAAGATTTTGCCAGCCCTGTTGCAGACGGTTTCAAAGAACTCATTTCAAAGAGCCGGATTTTCAAAACCCAGGAAAGAAACGTCGACTTCCTCATCCAGGATGACGATTGGTTTGCTGCATCGCTTGTGAACGTTGGAACGTTCGGTTTGGTTTACTCCGTGATCATTGAAGTGATCCCGAGATACTACCTGCTCGAAACCGTCGAGTATACAACGTGGAAAGATCTGAGAGAACGCCTGGTCAGACAGTCAAGGTCTTTAAATCAAGTCGATCAATTGTCTCTCGGTTTCCCGGAGGGGCCTGAACTCTTCGTAAATAAAAAATTCGCTGCACGTTATCCGGCCGACAAGGAGCTTGAGTGTGATGATACTACCCCGCATGCCCAGATTACTGTCTCGGAGATCCGCCAGACCACCATTGAAATACATCCGCATAAGATCGACGATGGAAATGGCAACGAACAACACCTGTGCCGCATCATGCGACAATACAGAGTTGCGGATAGCGCATTTGCGCAGCGATGGACAAAGAAAAAGAAAGGACGGCTTTCAGGGCCCTTCCTCGATGCATTGACCATTGAGGCAACAAAAGGTGCGCTGAACAAAGCCTGGGAGAATGTGAAACACAACGAGGATGAACAGGAGAAGTGGTACCAGGATAATGTAAACCTCACTGCCGTGGCCTTGCTTCGCCCGGTTTCCGGCGATCTTATCGACAGTGTTGGTGTACTGCTTCGGCAGAAAAAACGAATCAGTGAAGTCCTGAATAACGCGCCCGAAGAACCAAACTGCCGCGAACATTATCTCAACCGCAATTACAACACGCAGTTCATTCCGCTTTTTCCCGGGTATGGTGTTGAGTTGGGATTCACAACGAAACCACTGAAAGACTTTGACAATCTTCCCGGTTACGTTGCGGCCATGGATCGCATACTTGAACTGGCCCAACAGCATTGGGACATGGGCCGGTACATGCAGTCAAGTCCGCTGGCATTGCGCATGGTTAAAGCAAGTAATGCCTATCTCGCGATGCAGTACAGCGACACCAGCGAACCAACCTGCATGATTGAACTGCTGAACCAGAGCGACACGCACGGCGGTAAAGAATTGTTTTACCGATACGAACGCGAGCTTTTCAAATACGGTGCGCGCCCGCACTGGGGATTGGACCTCAGCGTGACTACGGGCAACAACAACCTCCTGGAAAAAATGTATCCGAAATTTCCGGAGTGGCTGAAGGTTTACAATGCGTTGAACCGCACTGGCACGTTCAACAATCGTTTTACGGATCGCATGGGGTTATCCGTATAACCATTTTCAGAGCATCTGATTTTTTTGCACAGCTATACATTCTACCTGCACAGCTATACAATGCTCGTGGCGATCGGCTCAGCGAAAAGGTAATCTTGTTGTCACTCCCCGGGCGGATACCGAAAAGCCCATACTGAGAGTAGGTCACAAAA
>DATHKF010000404.1:0-2703 GCA_035489505.1 Bacteroidia bacterium
CTACGCAAGACCATTGCGTAGTTGCACTAAAATATTTGTAACGTCAAAAAGCAGTAGCATAAATCCTAAATAACACGAGTCATGAAATTCAACATCTTCAAACGTAACAAGACTGCAGTAACAAACTACGAAGGAGCGAAAGCGTACAAGCTGACCCCTGAACTGGAACTGTATTCGGCAGTGGCAACAGCAGGACTGAGCGACACGTTCTACGAGAAGGGAAACATGCGTCTTGAACGCATTGTTGATCTCATGAAAAAAAATGATCCGGATTTCGTAGCGAAGCTTGCAGTGTATGCGCGTACGAAAATGTACATGCGTAGCGTGCCAATGGTTCTTGCCGTGGAGCTGGCGAAACAAAATTCAGGTAACGCGGTTGTAAGCAAAACGGTGAGCGGAGTTGTTCAGCGTGCAGATGAGATCACAGAACTCCTGGCGTATTACCAGCTGGCCAATGAACGACAAGGCACGAAAAAATTGAACAGGCTTTCGAAGCAGGTTCAGAAAGGTCTTGCAGAAGCGTTCAACCGTTTCGACGAATACCAGTTCTCTAAATACAACCGCCCTGCGGAAGTAACCCTGCGTGATGCGCTGTTCCTCGTTCACCCTAAAGCGAAGAACGAGGAACAGCAGACCCTGTTCAACAAGATTGCAGCGAAGGATCTCGCGGTGGCGTACACCTGGGAAACGGAACTGTCGGCGCTGGGTCAGCAGGAGTTTGCGAACAACAAAGCGAAGACGCTTGCCGTCCGCGCGAAATGGGAAGAACTGATCGACAGCGGAAAAATCGGCTACATGGCATTGATGCGCAACCTGCGTAACATCATCGAAGCCGAAGTAGCCTGGGAAAAAATGAAAAAGGTGTGTGACCTGATCGCGGATGAAAACGCGGTGGCGAAATCCAAACAACTGCCTTTCCGTTTCCTCGCTGCGTACCGTGAAGTGAAATTGCTGAAGTCCGAATACGCTTCGATGGTGCTGAACGCACTGGAAGATGCAGTTGTGGCCAGCGCGAAAAACATCAACGGGTTCAATCAGAACACCCGTGTGCTGATTGCCTGCGACGTATCCGGTTCGATGCAGAAACCAGTGTCGGCAAAAAGCAAAGTGCTGTTGTTCGATATCGGACTGATGCTCGGTATGCTGATGCAAAGCAAATGTACACGCGTGGTGTCGGGAATGTTTGGCAACACCTGGAAGGTGATCAACATGCCTAACCGCGGAATACTCGCGAACGTAAACGAGTTTTACAAGCGCGAAGGAGAAGTGGGTTATGCAACGAACGGCTACCTGGTGATCAATGATCTCATCAACCGCAATGTGGTGATGGATAAGATCATGATGTTTACAGATTGCCAGCTGTGGGACAACCGTGCGGGAGGGAACAATCTTGCGGAATCGTGGAAGACATACAAAACCATGGTGCCGGATGCAAAACTTTACCTGTTCGATCTCGCAGGTTACGGTAACACACCGGTCAGCGTACAGCGCGATGACGTTACCCTGATTGCAGGTTGGTCCGATAAAGTGTTCGATGTATTGCACGCATCCGAAAATGGTGAAAATGCAATCGCGATGATTAAACAAATAGAATTGTGATCTGAGGCCCCTCTCTCCCGTGAAGTGCGACGGGGGAGAGGTGACCGAAAGATGGATAGTTTGGAGAACGGAGTAGGGAGTTCCAAGGTGAAACCCAAATCCTTCGAAGAGAAATTCGGGAGATGAAAATCTAAGATCAGACTTTCTCTTCGAAGGTTACAAGTGGTGCCTCCAAACTCCCCTCTCCGTTCTCCATACTGAATAAACGTTCTTTGAAAAAAATTGCATAACGACAAACAACGTGTCGTAAACGGGTCATGCTTCGATAACGATCCTAAGGTAGTGGTGCACGGGTAACCGTGTGATCGCGAATGGTAATCAAGTCCGCCGCAAGACGGATGAACGTTACCTGTCAACTGTCTGCCACACGGCAGATGCAGGACGACCGTATTCTGTCTCAGACAGAAAGAAGACCTGTTGCCTGTTACCGTTGTTTGATTCATGCAATGAAAAACATTCATTACAAATTTCCGGAATGCCGTAGAGACGTGATACTTCGCTCGAGACGGGGCAAGGGTCCAGATGTAAAAGTCAGGAAGAGGTGCAAATCCTCATTGCGACGCCCCACCACGAATCGCCTTTTGCTTCCGGATTTTTTTAGTTTGAAGAACGGAGCGTGGAGTTTGGAGACGTCATTGCGAGCGCAGCGAAGCAATCTCCTCTTCGAAGATGGGATTGCTTCGCTGGGCTCGCAATGACGCCTAACCTCCTAACTCTCGACTCCGTTCGCCGTACTTTTAATACATTAAACAAATAAAAAATTACACAATGAGTTATATCGTAGTGGATGTTGAAGCCGATGGCCCCATCCCAAACAAATATTCCATGGTCTGTTTCGGTGCAGTGGTTGTTGAACCCACACTGGGCAAAACATTCTATGGACAAACAAGACCGGTTTCCTGGGAATGGATCCCGGAAGCGCTTGCGGTAAGCGGATTTACCCGTGCACAGCATGAGGCTTTTGAAGTACCGGAAGAAGTGATGAAACGTTTTGCTGAATGGATCAACAAAACATCCGATGGCAAAGCTATTTTCATCAGCGACAACCCGGCCTTCGATTGGCAGTGGATCAATTATTACTTCCACTATTACCTGGGCAAAAAT
>DATHKF010000405.1:0-8724 GCA_035489505.1 Bacteroidia bacterium
ACAGATGTGGTTACAGTCTCGCCAAACTGGGATTGTCCGCGCAACAGGATGGCTAATCCTGATTTGTCAGACAGCACTGGTTCTTTCCTGTTCTACCCGAATCCTTCCAATGGTCAGATCACAGTTGAAGGCGCAACAGAAGGCCAGCAGATTGTGGTCGTTTCCCCTGATGGGCGGACCGTACTTGAAAAGCCTGCAACGGGCACAACACAGGTACTCGATCTCAGCGAACTGGCAGCCGGTTTATATTTCATCCGGATCACCAACAATGAGGGAATATCTGTAGCCGAACAGAAAATCATACTCCAGTAATATCTTTTGCGTAACCCTGTTCACCATAGCCGCGGAAACTCGTGGCTATGGTGTTTTTTGTCTTCACCGACACAAACCAACCCTTTCTCCACACTTTTGTATCCGTAGACACGATTTCGACTATATTCGAAATCGCTGAATGAAAAATTTTACGGTCCTGTTTTTTGCGGTATGCGTTATGTCCCTGCCCGGCTTTGCACAAGACGGTTCGCAGGCTGTCATCGATTCGTTGCGCACAGAACTTCAAACCGTGGGCGAAGACTCGAACAAAGTCCGGTTGTTGATTCAGTTGTCGCGCAACTACATTTACGTCAACACCGACGAAGGAATCCGGTGCGGAAAACAGGCGCTTGAACTTGCAGAAAAGCTTTCATTGCCGAAAGAAATTGCAGATGCCAATTCCGTCATCGGATCGAATTACATCAATAAGGCCGACTATGCCAACGGACTGCTTTATGAATACAAAGCGCTTGAGCAATACGAGGCGTTGCGCGATACTGCAAAGCAAGCGATCATGCTCCGCAATATCGGTATCGCCCACACCCGATCCAAAAATCATAAAGAAGCGTTGAAATATGATAACATGGCTTTGCAGATGTATGGCGTGTTGCATGATTCTGCCGGGATAGCGGCTGTTTACAGCAACATAGCCAATGTATATAACCGGCTCGAACAAATGGACAGCGTGCTCGAGTACAACCAGAAAGCCATCCGCATGTACGAAGCGATGCGCGATCCGTATGGCACTGCCCGTGTGATCGGCAACATCGCCAACTTTTATGCAGGGGAAGGTGAATATTCAAAAGCCATGGTGTATTATTTCGATGCACTCCGCCGGGAAACCACTCTTGGAAATGAGAATGGCGTTACCCGAAACCTGGGAAACATTGGAGAAACATATCTCGATATAGCACGTGACACAACGGGAGTGATCAAACCAGATAGTCTCATCCCAGCGGGGAAGCAAGCCAACCTGAAAAAAGCGATTGAATTTCTCGAGGCTACAATTGCCGGCTCACGAAAAATGCAGCAAACAGAATACTATCTCGCCTTCGGCGAAGTATTGTCTGAAGCGTATTTCCTGGCGGGAAGAACGAACGAAGCGCTTGCACTGTACAAAGAATACATCAGTGTGCGTGATAGCGTATACGACGTTGAGAAATACAATGAGCTAACCAGCACAAGACTCGATTACGAATACGGCAAGCGCGAAGATTCCATTACGTTTCAGCAGCAGCTCGCCGACGTAAAACTGGTTGAAGAAAAAAAAGCGCGGAGCCGTGAGCAGGTGTTTTACATCGCTGGAATTCTTCTCGTGGTTGTGTTCGCCGGATTTATGTTCAATCGCTGGCGTGTTACACAACGGCAGAAAACCCTCATCGAAATTGAGAAGCAACGCAGCGATGAACTGCTGCTGAATATTCTTCCCGCAGAAACTGCGCAGGAACTTAAAGACAAAGGCTCCTCCGATGCGCGGCTGATCGACCAGGTGACTGTTCTCTTCACCGACTTCAAAGGCTTTACCCAGCTTGCTGAAAAACTTTCGCCCAGGGAATTGGTTGGTGAGATCAACGAATGTTTTTCCGCCTTCGATCTCATCATGGAAAAGTTCGGCGTGGAGAAAATAAAAACCATTGGCGATGCCTACATGGCTGCCGGCGGATTACCCACGCCAAATAAAACCAACGCCGTGGACGTTGTGGGCGCAGCAATACAATTGAACAATTTTATGCGCACCTGGGCGGAAGAAAAACAAGCGCGGGGCAAACCGCATTTTGAAATCCGCATCGGCATTCACACCGGGCCGATCGTTGCAGGAATTGTAGGCGTCAAGAAATTCCAGTACGACATCTGGGGCGATACGGTGAACATTGCCTCACGCATGGAAAGCAGCGGAGAAGCGGGACGGATAAATATCAGTGAGACCACGTATGAGTTGGTGAAGGAAAAATTCAACTGCACGCCACGCGGGAAAATCCAGGCGAAGAACAAAGGCGAAATGGAAATGTATTTCGTGAATGAGTTGGCGCCGTAATTCCCGTCAGCCAATCATTGGAATGGAAAACGGTTGAAACCGTTTTAGTAAGGCTTGTATCCATTGCCGGGGGCTTAAGCTCCCGGCAATAAACAACCCCAGATCGCTCAACCGCTTAAGCGGTTTTCATCAGTTCCTGACAACCAACTGAGGCGCCGATGAAAATAGCGCTACAATTCCTTGTCGTAATAAATCTTATAGAATTTCCGCCCATCCTTTTCTGTGCCCCGCTCGATCAGCTCTTTGTCGCCGTGAATGTAAATGTGAAAATTCCGGTCCAGTTTTAAAACGCTCTTAAAAACTTTGTTCTGCTTTTTCACAGCCGGCGCGGAAACATCAAACTGCTCTTCAATCTCAATGTCATTATTCTCCTGGTACTGGCTCTTGAATTTTTTGAACGACGAGATCAATTGTGAATCTTCAAAAACCTCTTTGTTGAATTCCGTCTCATTAAACTGCTCCTGTTTTTTGAAATATTCCATGGAGCGATTGAGATATCCGATCTGTTCCGTTTTGGAAACTTCATATTCCTCCGGCAATTGTGTGGCGACAAACTCCTTGCACACTTTTAAAAAATTCTGGGTCTGGTGATATTCGTCGGCCCGGGGTTTAAGTTTCAGAAAAGTATCTTTCCAGTATTGTGCCTCCACAGATCCACCCTGCTGATCGAGGATGCATACTTTGTAACCTGCCTTTCTATCCGTGTTAAAGATCAGGCAGGCTTTCAAAAAACCTTTCCGGGGATTTACGCCGTCTTCAACATCGAGTGCAACACCTGATTCATCTGAAATAATTTTCAGGAAGCTCTCCTTCGATTCTGTTTTGAAGATTCCAATCGCGTCCACGTCTTCGTCATCAACCACACAATCTTTAATATGCAGCACAAACAGTTCGCCGGATTTGATTTTTGGGTGTATGCTGCTTTCATACAGGTGCCGCGCGATCTCCGAAGAAAGTTTGTTGAAATTAAATTCTCCGTCGAGATACCCGGACACATAGCCATACACCTCATTGTACTTGAGGCTTGAAGGATGATCGAAAGTGAAAAATTCCTCCTGGTTAATAAATGGAGTCAGCAAGGCGTCTCTCAGGACCGTCCAGGAATTTTCGTCGGTAAACTCAATTTGCTTCCGGGAAATTTTGACGCCGGTGTCCTGTAGTTTGTTGCCCACTACATGGACAATTAATTTTTCGATGGAAGCTTCGCTGAAGATCATGAGGAAATTTCTGAATGATACGGGAGCGAATATAGCAGAAACTGCGGATGAGTTGGTGCAGGATTTCCGAACAGTCTGGCGGGAAACCATAGATGGAAATGCATCTTATGGGTTACCGTATTTCATCGGAACCGACAAATCGAAAATCGGTCGATTGAGTTCCGGCTATCCAGGCCTTAATAACAAATCTGGCAGGTTCTCAGGCCGCGATCTTTTGCGGCTGCCACGCTCATCGCGATGATGTCGTGCGTGCATTTCTGCAAACCCCGGCAGTTTTCCCGGCTGTGGTACGCCACTGCTTTCGGACTATCGCAGACATAGACTTTTGTCTCTACTGTGAAAGCGCATAAGAGGAAGGCCGCAATAATTACAAAAGTCTTCATGCTCTGGCCGCCGTAAGAAGTTCCTGGTGACGTTTATCGGCGTAATACTTATTCGTTACGAGTATGGCGTGAATCACTCCCGGAATGTACCCAAGCAGAGTCAGAAGAATGTTCAGGACAAATGCTCCGACGCGTCCGGTAGTTAATACTCCGATCGGAGGTAGAATAATGCAGAGGAAGTAGCGCATGTTGTATAGGGGTTTTTCAGCACTTCAAAGCTGAAATAAAACCCGGTACAGCGCAAGGGTAAAAACACCTGTTTTCCGTTGAACTCTTTTGGCAATTTCAAAAGTGCAGGCCCCACTTTATGCGCCTTCGGCGTCCTGGTTAAGGATTTGAACTTCTCAATTCGAAATGCCCGATAATGAATTTACCAGCAACAGTGGCCAATTATCTTCGGATCACAACCCGGATCACCTGCTCCTGCTTCAGCTCATTCGTCAAACGAAGCATATAGATTCCTTCTGCAAGTTTGGAATCGCCGAGTGTATTGTTGCCTGGTGTCAATGTTTTTGTTTCAACGATTTGTCCCAGACTGTTCACCAGTTCAGCTGTGCATACCTGTGAAACGGTCAGCTGAAAACTTCCGTTGGATGGATTTGGAAAAAGTCTCGCTCCAAAAACAGAAACGCCATTGGTACCTAAGCACGCATCAACCATTACGGAATCTGTTGCGGACGAAGTGCAACCTGCGCTGTCCGTAAATGTGTACGTAATGCCGTGTGTCCCCGGACCTGCGGTCTGCGGATCGAAGTTGCTGCCTGTTACTCCCGGGCCTGCATACGTTCCACCCGCAGGTGAACCCGCAGCAAGTGTAAATGCCGCATCGCTCAGGCAAATCACACCTGCGCCTGCAACAAATGTCACAACCGGAATCGCGTTGAACGTCACGTTGATCATGTCCGTTGCTGTGCAGCCATTCGCGTCGGTGATCGTCACCGAATACGGGCCGGATACAAACACCGTAGTCGTTTGGTTCGTGGTGCTGTTGCTCCACAAATAACTCATTCCCGGATTTCCCGCATTGAGTACAAGCACGTCGCCGCAAATACTGGTATCATTCCCCAGGTTAACCGTTGGCGCCGCGTGAAGGGTTACGTTGATAGTATCTGCGTTCATGCATCCGGTAACGGTGTTGGTTACGTTAACGCTGTACGTGCCGCTGTTGGCTGCATTCAATGTTTGCGCGGTGCTGTTGTCGCTCCACAAAAACGTGCTGTTGGCCTGCGTTCCCGCGTCGAGCACAACGTTGGTTCCGCAAAAAATTATATCTGCGCCAAGACTTACAACAGGAAGCGGATTAACAACAACTACCACTGTATCCAAATCCGAACAGCTTGCACCGTCACTGGCAGTGAGTACATACGTAGTTGTAGTTGTTGGTGTAGCGTTTGTTGTTGCGCTGTTCGGGTTACTCAATCCTGCAGTTGGCGACCAGCTGTAAACGGTTGCGCCACCTGTTGCCGAACCGTTCAGTGTTACTGTACCGCCCGCACAAGTGGCGAGATCTCCGCCTGCATTCGCCGCGATGAAACAACTCGGTACGGAGTTGCAGCAGTTTCCTCCTGCGCTGAGCAGATACGGCGTAGTACTCCAGCATCCGTATTGTGTGAAGTAGCTGACCAACGTTCCGCCGGTACTGGTCTGGAAATAAGATTTGATCTGGTCGGCCGTATTGCATCCACCCTGGTTCGAAGTAGTACTGCACGAATAGGCACAGACAATCGAATTGTTTCCATTCGGATTACTCAACGTACTTGGCGGAAGAAAATTCACGGAAGTAATTCCTGCAGGAACTCCGGTAATTGTGGTTGTGGATGGTGAATTGAAACAGTGATTGTTGTTCGTGCTCACATAGCCGGCGTAACGCACTTCAGTTACGTTACCCACATATAAACCGCTCAGGTTGATCGTCACCGGTTCGTATGTGCACACGCCGATCTTGATATTAGGAATATTCACATCGCAGTTGATGTTGAGCACGCCGCCATCGTAGTTGGTGTAGACCCAGAGATTACCGGCAGGGTTGCAGGTGATTTGGGCGGGGAGGTGGAAGGTGCAAGTGAAGAGGATCGCGAGGGAGAGGAGGAATTGGGTAGATTTTTTCATGACCGGTGCGTTTTTTAGAAAACTGGATTAGTAAGGTAGTGAATTGTTCTGGAAATGGAACACAGAAGGCAGAACTGAAAAACAGAAAAAGCCGCATTCGTGCGGCTTCATCTAACTGAACTTCTCGTAATATTAAAGTGATAGCAAATATTCTGTCAATACCTTGGCATCACTAAACCTGAATACTGGAATGTCCTCTTTCGTTCGAATAGTTGCGCTTTGAGTTTTAGCCACGCTATTGAGCATGTCTGCTACTTCCCTGGAAGCATTTGTAATTATTATTTCAGATCGTGTATCGCGATGCACCCTTAGTTTTTCTTTGTGTAATTGATCCGCAAAGGAACGCGACATAAACTCCACAGAACTGAAATCCAACTCGAAGACATTGCACATCGTGCAAGGTGAAAAATCGATTGAATTAATCAAATCGACCGCAGCTTCGCGCGTAATCAGTTTTGTGCCGCAAACCTCAGAAACAGATATGGTGTTGGTAGCTTCCATAGTACTATAGCAATACAAATTTAGTGCTAATATTTACGTTAACCCGTTTGATTTGTTACGATACAAACTGGTAAATGTTAAAATCCGCAATATTCTGAGTGGGAATACGCATGGCAATAAAACAGCCCTGCCAACGGGAAACTTTCCGAAATGATAGAATCTGGGTCTTTTCCGCGTCTTCATAATACAGGGCCTCGCCACTCCAAATGAATATTTTACCCCTCAAGCCTTGGGTAAGCATTCGTTTGGATGTTGGTATCCCAAAACCGCGCGAGACAGCGTCCTCCTTAGTTGATTTCCCTGACAGTGCCAGTTGAATTGCTTCTTCGTCCGATGTAAGTTCAAATTTCCCGCTATCGAGATAAGATTGCAACAACCCCTTCCCGCAGTCGGCAATACATACATCCATGTAATTCTTACTTGGAAAGTATTGCGCCATTATTCTTCCCTTGTCGGTTCCGGAATGATCAGCAACGTTATTTGTCAATTCACTAATGAGATACATTATAGCACTGAATACACTTCCCGATAACTTGAGTTGTGATTTGATCACTTGACCAAGCGCTGAAAGTGCTTTGTTGCGAACTAAGCTGCTTCCGCTTGAAACTGTGGCAGGAAAGACTGTTATCGGTAAATAGGTTTTACTTTCGAATGTCTGAATAAGCCTGATGAACTCTTCCAATCCAATAACATCAGGACCTACTCCAGCAGGAAAATGAACAGTATCTAAGTAAGACTGCGCGTTTATCCCAGTGGTAATTTTACTAGAAATTCCGAGCGCCAAATAATGCTCGTGCAACGCTGAAAGCCCAGCAATCACAATCGGGCTAACAAACCGGGTTCCACTAAAATCAATACTAATCGGAGAATTGGTTTGAATATTATTTAATCCCAATACAGTATTCATTAGGAACTGTATCGGATCTCCGAAGTTGTCTGAACTCCGCACGGGAACAATTATCGGAGGGCGCATTAGTTCTTCTTTTTGATTTATTTCTTCTTCACCTGAGCAAACAAATACGGGGCATATCTTTCAAACAAGTCACTCCTCCTTAAAAGCATATTGCCCACCTTATAAAAGGCAAGTTACGTAGAGAAATATATGGTCCACAGAATAACTAAATTCCTTAGTCAGAAACGCAAAAAGCCCGGTCTCTCGACCGGGCTTCGCTCCCCCTTCAGGACTTGAACCTGAGACCCCATGATTAATCCCGCAGGTGCGGGACTCTAACCAATTGGGCTAAGACTCCGGTTCCTGTAAATGCAGGGTCAATCATTCGCAATAACAGATTGCGGCTCTTTTGTTTCTTGATGAATTTCTCAATGCGATCTGCATCACCGCGGTTTTCTGAAACAGCGAAGACCGCCACCAGGTTCCAGCCCTGATATTTCCCAGTGTATTTGTCCGATGAATTCGTGTTGTGCTCAGCAAGACGCCTCCAGGGATCAGCCGAGTGACCCACGTAATACTTCTCAGCAGAACTCGAGTAAATGATATACAGGTAGAACATTCTATAAAAACAAAAAAGCCGCATCGCTGCGGCTTTTCGCTCCCCCTTCAGGACTTGAACCTGAGACCCCATGATTAACAGTCATGTGCTCTAACCAGCTGAGCTAAGGAGGAATTTATTGTTTGAAATCTCTATGATTAATTCCGCAAGAGCGGAACTAACCAATCGAACCAAACAAGTCTATTTACAATACAATTAAGAACGTCATTCACAATTCTGCTTCCCCCTTCAGTCCCGCCCTATGCGGGATGAACCTGAGCCCCCATGATTAATCCCGCAAGTGCGGGACTCTAACCAGCTGAGCTAAGGAGGAATATTTCTGCTTTTTACAGTGCTTTCGACACTGGGCCAAAGAAGAAGTTATGTCCCCGTTTTTATGGAAAACTCCCTTAAAACGGGCTGCAATATTAGCATTACCAATTGAATTATACAATACCTTTGCCGGCGGAATCGCGAAAAACCCTCATTATGAGCCTACTCGTTGTTGGAACAATGGCCTTTGATGCCATAGAAACACCCTTCGGTAAAACCGATAAGATCATTGGCGGGGCTGCCACCTACATTGGACTGGCCGCCTCTTACTTCTTCAAAAACATCAATATGGTCTCCGTTGTGGGTGGTGATTTCCCCCAGGAATCCATGGATATGCTCAAAAA
>DATHKF010000406.1:0-3501 GCA_035489505.1 Bacteroidia bacterium
GTAGTTCCTGCGGTAATTGTTGTTGGAGAGAATGACGAAATAGAAGGCCCCGCCATGAACTGCTGCTGTTCGCGGTGCGTGCTCATCACGTCAACGGTTTTGATTGTTCTGTACTGTTGTTTTCCCGCAGGGGCACATACATTATACACTTCGGTCTGAACATCATTGTATGTTCTGAACGGGTCAGTAGCTGTATTCGTTTCAGGATTGTATTTTACAAATCCCTGCATCGATGCAAAAGCTTCGAACTGCGGAAGACCTCCGCGGGAAACCGGGCTGTTTTTAGCACGCTTAACCGGTTCGCAGGTAAACATACCCACGTCACCCACCTTCAGCTCGAGCATTGGCTCCACGCTGATTCTTTTAAGACCAACAGTACCACCTTCGGTGATGATCTCAATGGAAGACGTAGCCACGTTTCCTTTAAAGATTTTATACAGCTCAATAGTATGTGCTGTGTAAATCATCGTTTGCGAAGTATTCCAGTACGAATACTGGCTGGTGACCTGGCCTTCTACAATAAGGGTTGAAGCGGATGCCCTTTGAGCAAGGGGAACCTCGATAACGGAACACTGCGCATTCAGTGCAATCAACGACAAAGAGGCGAGACAAGAGAATAGTAGTTTTTTCATGGAGGTGGAAAATAAGTCCGATTTAAAAATAGCTGAATTACTTGATAATCCGTTACTTATCGGATAGCGATGGGTGTGATTTTCGTGAAAATTGCGGCGTATAAGCGGTTTGGTTCGACGACCCATGAAAAATGGGAGTCAGAAACTTTTACGCAGGAAAGTGGTATTTGGTTACCCGTTGATCACTTCACCCCCGTTGGGATGAAGAACCTGGCCGGAGATGAAGGAGGATTCTTCACTGGCCAGAAAAAGAAAGCACGGGGCAATCTCGGAAGGTTGCCCTACACGGCCCATGGGAGAGTCCGTACCAAAAGTGGAAATGTCTTTTTCACTCATCGCCGATACAATCAGTGGTGTCCAGACCGGGCCGGGTGCAACACAGTTTACGCGGATTCCATTCTTATTTAATGAAGCGGAAAGTGAACGGGTAAATGAAACGATTGCGCCTTTGGTGGCTGCATAATCGAGCAGTTCTGCGCTACCGCGGTATGCCGTAACGCTGGATGTATTAATAATAGAAGCGCCGCTTTTCAAATGTTTTAAAGCTGCCTTCACCAGGTAAAACATGGAGAAGACGTTCACTTCGAACGTGCGTTTCAATTGTTTGGCAGTAATGCCCGTGATGGATTTCTGTTTGTAGTGAATGCCTGCATTGTTCACCAGGATATCCAGCTGCCCGAATGCAAGCAGCGTTTTTCTGACCGCCGATATGCAATGTTTTTCGCTGCTGATATCGCCCTGGATCAGGAGACATTGTCGTCCGTAAGCCATTACAAAATCGCGGGTGAGTTTGGCATCCCCGGCCTCCACTTTGAGGTGCGTGATGGCAACATCGGCCCCATGCTTTGCGAACAATACGGCAACCGCACGACCGATACCGCTGTCGCCCCCGGTAATGAGCGCAACTTTATTCTCCAGTTTCTTTCCGGGGCCTGCGGTCTCGGAGTCGAATTCCGGGGGAAGGTTCATGTTCGCTTCAGAGCCCGGCTTTTTCTGCCGGGGTTCTGAACGCACTTTTCTTTTGTGACCGCCCCGTTGCATGAGCGATTATTTCCGGCTGGTTTCCGGTTCGGTCGTTGCGTCTTCGTTTACATAACTCTCCGCGATATACGTGAGCAACGAATCGGCATTCCGTTCTTCCTTCAACGTTTTTTCAAGGATTGCGGCAATGTTGATCTTACCCATTGTACGCGCGATCTGCGCAAGACTTCCGTAAGTGGCAATTTCGTAATGCTCGGCTTTCTGTGCGCCTACAATCAATGCAACGTCGCGTGTGAATGTATCGTCTTCCGTCTCTTCAATGAGTTCTTCAACTTCTTTGGTAATTCCTGAAATGGCTTCGCATTTTTTCGCGACAGGCTTTTTGCCGAGAATTTCAAACACGCTCTCAAGACGCGCTACATGCTCTTCAGTTTCTGTCTGGTGATTGGTAAAAGCAGTACACAACTCAGGCGATGTAGCTTTGGCTGCCATCTTACCCAGTTCTTTCACCAGGTGCTTTTCGGCCCAGTACAAATCCTTCAGTTCGTCTTCGAAAAATTTGGCCAGCATGCCGTGGTCGGTTCCTCCCTGCTCTTCTTTCCCATCGGCGGCTTTACCGTTTCCGTTACTGCCTTTTGCTTTGCCATTTCCATTTCCCGGTTTTCCATTGCCGGCTTTCCGGTCAGCTCCTGATTCCGCAATCCGTGAAGCGGTTTTTCCATTGGTTTTCATACGCGTCAGTTTAAGTGAATTTCACTTCGAACACACAGAAAAACAATGCCAGATTTTTCAGCCAATGAGAAGCAAACAGGTGGTCCGGAAAAGTGGGACTTTTTTTACACAGAATTGTGGAGATCAGGTGGCAGGGAGGCAGGAGATCAGGGAGGCAGGAGTTCAGGAGTTCAGGAGGCAGGGACGCGATCGTGTCACCTGCCTCCTGATCCCCTGAATCCCTGAACTCCTGCCTCAAAACCCTTCGGTTTCCGGCTGCCGATACTTCCATATTTTCTGCAGCAGCTTGATCTCGTACGGACGCGCCACAATACTGTTCCGGTAGCGGAATGCGGAAAGAACGCGCATCAGTTTTCGTTTGGCCGGTGAGAGGCGGATGTCGGATACTGTAGGATGATATCCATTGAGCACCGTTTCAAAATTCCGGATGTAATTCACCATCGGCGCGGTGAGCCACGGCGTAAGCGGGTTCTTCCGCAAATCAAATTTTTCCCATTGCGGCGATATCCAGTCTTCGAGTTTTTTCGGGAAACTGAAACCGCTTGCTTTTACTTTTTCAAAAAGCTCGGAGCCTTCGGTTGGAACGGGACTGTAGATGTAAATAATAATTTCAGTGTCGGGGTTGATCTCTTTCACCTTGCGGATAAACGCAATATCGTCGCGGATCTGTTTCCACGTTTCTTCTTCGTCGGAACCGGGTGTGCCCAGTACGAAAGAATACTCCGGGATAATGTCAAACTTTTTCATCCGCGCCGCAAACTCAAGGATTTGTTTCCCGGTTTGCGTTCCGCCCTTGTCCATTTTCTTTAAGCGCGCATCATCGCCTGTTTCCGCGCCGAAAAAAATCATCCGGCAACCGGCTTTGCGCATCAGGGCTAATGTTTCGTCGCTGTATTTGTCAATGGTATCAATGCGTCCTTCGCCCCACCACGTCATTCCGTCGTTCATCACAAGACGCGAAAATTCTGCTGTACGTTTTTCGGAAACGAAGAAATTATTGTCGTGAAACTCGATGGCGTCCGCGTTGTATTTCTCGCGGAGATAACGAATGTCTTCATAAATAAGACCCGCCGATTTTCCTTTCCACCGGGCGTTGTAAATCGGAACCACTGCACAAAACGAGCAGGTAAACGGGCACCCGAAACTCGAATGATAC
>DATHKF010000407.1:0-2457 GCA_035489505.1 Bacteroidia bacterium
AGGTTGCCGTTGACGGACAAAACAATATTTACGTCCGCGCATACTCGCACAGCGGCCCGATTACATTGGGAGATGTTACACTTTTTCCGGGAAAAGATTCCACCTGTTACGCGAATTCAGCCAGTCAATGCATGCTCGTGAAATACAATCCATCCGGCAAAGAAGAGTGGATCATCAACTCTGTTGCAATCAATCTCTTCGACATGCAAGTGGATGATGCAGGCAACATGCTCCTGCGCGGAAGCTACGAGAACTGCGCCCGTTTTACCAATACCCACGGGAATGTGTATCGTTTTCATTCGGAGAAGCCGGGCCTGAGTGAGGCCACACATTTTTTTATTGATACCCATGGTGAGCTTACCCGGACAGCGCCTGCATTTCCGTCACTTGTTAACGCAGGTGTGCTGAATTACGTGCGCGATGAAGCAGGAAATTATTATGCACTGCTCCAGGCCGGAAAGTTCGATGGCAGTTACCAGAATGCTTCCATGGAATGGCAAGGAAAAACATACACCACACAGCTGAAAGAGATTTTCCTGGCGAAGTTCGACAAGAACCAGAATCCAATCTGGATGACACAGTTCAAAGGGGCAAATAACGATGTTGCGCTCGACATTGTGCTCGACAAAAAAGGAAATATTATTCTCTCGGGCCATTACCGGAGAAAGATCAGCATCACAGACATTGCCGGCGATTCCATTGTACTGAATTCCAATTTCCAAACCATGTTCATGACTTCGTTTACGCCCGACGGGCTGGTGAAATGGGCGTGCAATGCCGGAAATCTTTTCAATGGCTTCGGAGAGCATCTTCACCTGCTTGTGAATTCAAAAAATCAACTCTACTTCTGCGGACAGATCAACGCACCTTCGAAAATCGGGAACGAAACAGTTGATGTACTCGGAGAAAAAGGATGGCAGTCGCCGGGTTGGGACAAAAAGTACGATTACAACCGCTACTCCGATGGATTCTTTGGTTCCATCAACCTGGAATCTCCGGAGTACGATGTGTATGTGAACCTCTCACTCAACCACAAAGTTGCCGCGGAGAAAATTAAAGAAAGCCTGCGGTTTGTTGTTGATGCTGCAGACAGTCTTGCCGTTGCGGCTAACTTCGATCACAGCACCTCATTCACACCAGTACCCACGAAAAACAGTGAAGGTGTCAATGCAGACATTGGCGCCGTAGTGTATCCGAATCCTGCAGGAGCAGGCGCGCCTGATGTGACTGCACACATTGAACTGACCGCTGATGCTTCCGTCACCTGGACGTTGATCGATCAGCAGGGAAAAACGATTTCGACCACAAAGGAAAATTATGCGGCAGGCATGGCCACGTATCAATTTTCGATTGCCGGATATTCCGCAGGTGTGTACATGCTGGTCATTGAAACAGGGTTGAGCAAAGTGGTAAAATTGCTCGTGGTTTATTGACAATAGCGAATCATGATTGAACAATGCTTACAAAAAATAACCACGGCGGCACGGCGACACGGCGCGTTACTTAACTGTTTCCAGCGGCGACATAGTGAACTGAGCAAATTGCTTTGCGATTTAATGCGTTACTCCAAATGTGCTTGTGTAAGAATATCACGAAGTGATATTTGCCAGCGCCGTGCCGATGCGGGCAATGGTTATCAAATATTAAGCGCTGTGTCGCCGTGCCGCCGTGGTGATTTAAATTTTAATGTCTCGAATCGATTGTTATCAAATTTTATTCCGCAAAAGTGTATTTAAACCAATCGCCTTCCGTTATACCAGAAACGTTCTTACCATAACCCCATCGTTCCTATGCGCGCACTACTAACGTTCAGCCTCCTGTTTCTCGCCACAAGCTGGCTTTCCGCCAAAAACCAACCCATCAATCCCATCATCGGCGATCAGAGTTTCATCATGAAATTTGGTGAAGCCCCGAACGATCAGACGAACGACCAGGTCCGCATCGCCGCACACCTGCAATACGCCGAATATCTTTTGCGTACCGCAGATGTTTCTGCAATGCCCGTTGCACAAAGAGAAAAACGCGGACACCTTCTCGATTTACTCCACGACTACTGGACCCGCGGTGTATTTCCACGCAATGATGATTACACCGGTGAACGTCGTCCCTGTTTCATTGATCACAACGGAACGATCTGCGCGGTAGGTTATCTCGTTGAACAAACCGCAGGACGCGAAGCGGCGGAACTCATCAGCGAACGTTATCTCTACGAAGAGGTTCTGAACATGAATGATCCGCTCGTGATGGAATGGATTGAATCCTGCGGACTGACAGCAGAAGAGCTTGCGATCATCCAGCCGCGTTACGGACCGCGATACTTGTTTTCCTGGGGTCCCTCTTATGGAGCAAGCTTTCGCCCCGGTGATAATGTTTACCACACTTTCGGAATTTACCGCATGAAATACGACCGGGGTTACGGCAGAGGCAAAAAAAACGGCGCGGCATTCTCCAGCGCAG
>DATHKF010000408.1:0-5617 GCA_035489505.1 Bacteroidia bacterium
AACGCGGTGGACGTTACATCGAACGACTGAGAAAATGGGGCGTGAAAGGATACGTTTTAAAAAATGTTTCACTCGAACTGCTTGTTGACGTCATTCAGAAAGTGCATGCGGGAGATGAATACTTCCCCGACGATGCGCGCGCCTTTGACCACAACGAAGATGTGCGGCTGAAATCATCGGCCATCACAGGAACAACTCCCGACAAGCAACTGACGGCGCGCGAAAAAGAAATTCTTATCCTGGTCTGCAAAGAATTTTCCAGCGCAGAAATCGGCAAACAGCTTTTTATAAGTACAGGCACGGTAGATACGCACCGGAAAAATTTGCTGGTCAAACTGGGAGTGACGAGTACGGTGGGTTTGGTGAAGTATGCGTTGAAGAATAATTTGCTGGAAGAATAGGTTTCGGGTTAAAGGGTTTTGGGTTAAAAAGTTTCAGGTTGGGGTACGGCCAAATTTTCTTGATGAAACTGCCGTCGCCCCCGTAACCCGAAACTCCTTAACCCGAAATCCGAAACTATTTAACCCGAAACTCCCAACACCACTCTGAACACGCAACCCTTCCCCGCTTCACTTTCAATCTCCAGTTTTCCATCAAGGATTTTCAGGTATTCGTTCACCAGGCTTAAACCAAGACCTGTTCCGCTTTCCTGCAACGTGCCCTTTCCGGATTCCACTTTTACACCTGTGAGCAGCTGCGCGATTTTTTCGCTGGTCAGTCCTGCGCCGCGATCAACGATCTCCAATGTGAAATGCTTTCCTTCAACAGTCGCAATGAGCACGATCGTTTCTCCAACCGGTGAGAATTTAATGGCGTTGGCCAGGATGTTCCGCACAATCAGGCGTAGCATGTTCGCGTCTGTGGTGATCTCCAGTTTAGGGTCGACTTTCCACTCCACTTTCAATCGTTTCGCCAGGCAGCTTCCGTTGTACAGCGCAACGGTTTCTTCGATAACTTCGGAAACGTTGACGGGTTCTTTACGCACGGAAGTTCCGGATCGCTGTTGTATCGACCAGTGAAGAAGATTGTCCAGGAATCCCTGCAGCGGCTGAAGCGTAAGATTGATCTTATCCAGCGACGATGCCATCTCATCGCGGCTCATCGTATCCTTCTGGTTCCGCAGCACCATGTTGTAATTCACAATGGCGTTTACCGGGTTGCCGAGATCATGCGAGATGATGGAAAAGAGTTTGTCTTTGGTGGCGTTAAGTTCGGTCAGTTCTTCCTCCGAATCAATCAGCTTTTTGTTCAGTTCTTTCAGCACGTTGTTCTGGCGGGAAATCTGGTCATTCTTACCAGCTAGTAACTCGTTTGATTTGATCTTCGTCCGGTACGCGAAAAATGAAAGTCCAAGGATGAGTGCAAGCACCGCTATACCACCAATCAGTAACTGCATCTGCCTTCTGTCTTTTTCACGCGCTTCATCGCTGATGCGCTGCTGTTCTTTGAGCTTTATATTTTCGAGTTCTTTTTTATCCGTTTCATACTTGGTCTGCATTTCCTTGATCACTTTGAACTTCTCTTCATTCATGATCTCATCGGCTAGTGCCTGGTATTTCCGGGAATAGTCCTGTGCCAGTTCATGACGACCGGTTGCCGTATACAATTCAGCGTACACCTTGTATACATCGCGTTGTACTTCCTTCCGTCCCAGTTTCTGCGCCACGCTGTCTGCCTGTATCACGTATCTTTCACTGAGGTCGTACTTTTTCATGAATATGAAGTTCATTGAAAGTTCCAGGCAACAACTCGCAATTCCATACGGATCGTTGATCCGCTCTTTCACCTCCAATACTTCCAAAAGCATTTCTTTAGCAGTTGTATACTGTCCCATATTGCGGTAAGTAACCGCCATGTTCAGTTTCGTCTGCGACATTCCTTCTTCATCTTCCAGTTGGGTACGCAGATCCAGTGCAATCGCATAATAGTAAAGCGCGCTGTCGTGCTGGAGTCTTTCATCATACACTGCAGCAATATTGTTCAGCACATGTGCGCGTCCTTTACGGTCGTCGAATTTCGAAAATACTGTTTCGCCCTTGCGGTAATACACCAGTGCTTCGTCGTACTCGCCCTGCGTGTAATAGATCAATCCCAGGTTTGTATACGTAGCGCCCAAAGGTTTTTCCTGGCCAGTCTTTTCAAGGATCTGAATGGCGCGCAGAATGTAAATAATCGCGCTATCCATCTCGCCGGCTTCTTTCATGTAAAGACCAATATCACTGGCGGCAAGCGCTTCTCCTTTTTCAAAATGATCGTCAACCGCTATGGCAAGCGCTACACGTTTGTAATGCAACGCAGAATCCTGCTGGTTCAGGTGGTGATAGCAAGTGCCCATGATGAGGTTCGCTTCGCACACCCGCTGTTTTTTGCCCCATGCTTCAGCTTCGCGTTTGAGCATCATCGCATAATAAAGGGCGCTGTCTTTATCGATTGAAAGCATAGTCTGCGAAAGCTTGATCAGCGTGAGTACACGCGCAGTGTCCGTCTGAGTAACCAGCACTTTCTTCAGGCTGTCCGCTTTCTTTTCTTTTGCACCGCCATGCAACGTACCACCAGCTAATATCATCAGGCAGAAAAGCAAAGTAACAATCGCGGGGAAGCGCATTTTTTTAAACATTACGAGGTAAAATACCGGATTACAGTATTGAATGGCGTGGGGCATGGATCGAACTTTGGAGAACTTAAATCTACAACCCTTAACGCCATGTTCCAAAAACCAATTGTTTATTCCCGCATCCACGCACAGCTATTCTGGATTATGTTATTCGTATCCGGAATTGTTGCCGTAACCATCTGGGTTCTCATCCCGGTTAATGGATAATCTTCCTCACTCATGAACCGTCCACCCGCTGTTAAGTTCCTTGTACTGTTTGCCATTGGTGTACTGTGCGCTGCACATTCGGTTGCACAGAATGTCACGAACTACAGTTTCTCTGCAACAACAGGCGCATTCACCGTGATACAAGGAACTGCTGGAGCAACATCCCCTGCATTAAGCGGTGGTGGATGGGACGACGGATGGTTCAATACTGTTCCGATTGGATTTCCATTTGTGTTCGAAGGCGCTGCATACACCACGCTCGCAGCAAGCACAAATGGCTGGGCAAAATTGGGCGGGCCCGTGAGCTCGTCCTTCCTGACCAATGATCTTAACATCGGCACAGCGCGTCCTGTGGTTGCACCGTTGTGGGATGACAATTATCTGACTCCGGGAGGTTTTACGTACATCACAACCGGTGTTGCACCCAACAGGGTATGTACACTGGAATGGCTGGGTGTCGAATGGAATTACACGGCAACATCATCCGCTGTTTCTTTCCAGGTAAAATTGTATGAAGCGACTAAACGCATCGAATATATTTACCGGCAGGAAGCAGGAACTGTTGTTTCTGCATCGGCATCAATTGGAATCAGTGGTGTGACCAGCGGACAATTCCTGTCGCTAAATGGAACAGGCGCATCACCCGTTGCTGGTTCGGTAACAGAAACAAGTACGTTGAACATCCGTCCGGCCACAGGACAGATTTACCGGTTTGATCATTACACAGTGGTTCCAAAAATTACTTCGCTTGCGCCTGTTACGGGAGTTGTCAGTTCGCTGATTACAATTACCGGAACAGGATTTGAAGCTACCCCCATTCTTAATGTGGTGTATTGCGGCGCAGTGAAGGCAACCGTATTTTCTGCAACTACCACGCAACTGCTCGTTACGGTGCCGCTTGGAACCAATTATGATCACGTGACTGTAACATCCGTTCAATCCAACCTGACGGCCGAATCGAATGAATCATACGACGTGATGTATTCCTGCGGGAGCGTGGTTACTTCAACTTCGTTGGGCGCGATATACCATACTGCCACAAGTAGCAATACGCGTCCTGTGGTTATACACGATATTGACGGCGATGGAAAACCAGATGTAGTTGCAGGAAGTGACCTGGCAGGTGGCACTGCCCGGGTCTTTCGGAACACTTCAACGGGCGGCCCTTTTATTCCCGGATCACTGGCCCCACCTGTTGATTTCATCGTGGCTGATCAACCTGCCAACATCATCTTTTCCGATGTAGACGGTGATGGAAAAAAAGATATGATCACAGCCTGTTACAGTGTGTTCTTCCAGGATTCAATTACTCTTTACAGGAATACGAGCACAACCGGGATCATCAATAGCAGTTCATTCGGCCCAAAGGTCAAGATCAAATCCGGTCATTATCCTTACGTCGCATTCGGTGACATTAACGGAGATGGAAAACCGGAGATGGTTAATTCGTGCAGGGGAAACAATATCGTTGAGATCAGGCAAAATCAAAGTACGGTCGGAAGCATTACAACGGGATCGTTTGGAGCAGTGACAAACTTCGCGACAGCTGTAGCGCCCCAATCAGTTGCTGTGGGCGATATCGACGGTGACGACAAACCAGATGTTGTGACCGCAAATGCAAACGGCGCTTCTGTTTCAGTTCTTAGAAATGCAGGCTTAAGTGGCCCGGTTTCCGGACTTTCGCTTGAAGCACGCGTGGATTTCCCCGGTATAGGATTACCCGGTTCCGTAAAGCTTGGTGATATCGATGGCGACGGAATGATTGATGTGGTTGTTGCTGACATCAGTGGAAATCAGATTTCCATTTTCCGGAATACGAGTATCCCGGGGACTGTCAGCTTCGCTCCGCGCGTTGATGTTTCCTGCTCAGGCGGAATATATAACATCGATCTTGGCGATGTTGATGGAGACGGGAAACCGGATGTGGTGATTGCAAACGGCAATCCGTACAATCTCGTGGGTGTTTTGAAAAATAACAGCGCACCGGGTGTAATTACTTTCGCAGCTGTCATCAATTATTCCGGTACAACCAATCCGTTTGATGTAGCGGTTGGCGATCTCGACAATGACAGTAAACCTGAAGTGGTTGTGGGGCAACTGAACGGTGCATCATCTTTTGCAGCGATTATGTATAACCAGACAACTTCACTCAACGCTATTGCTCCGGCAACTGTAGTGGGAACAACGTCATTTTGCGACAACCAGGTCTGGAAAACATATTACAATCCTGCTGATGTTTCCAAAGTGCTTTTCGCCGTCAAGGATAATGGAAATAATTTAGGCACCATTACCGTAGATGAATACCGCGATGCAGCCCCGGGCATTTACAACGGGCAACGTTTTCTGCAACGCCATTTCAAAATCACACCGGCATCGCAACCGGCAACACCTGTACAGGTGCGTTTATATTTTACCAATGCAGAGTTAGCCAATCTCATGGCCGTTGATCCATCCGTTACAGGAATTGGAAGCTTGTCCGTTACGAAATACAACGGCCCTACCGAAGACGCAACATACAACCCACTTGATGCAACAACATTGACATGGTATTCGCCGGGCAGCATCACCACAGGCACCGCATACGGTGGACGTTATCTTGAATTCACGATCAATGGATTTTCGGAATTCTGGATTCACGGTGGAACGGGTGTTCTTCCCGTTGAACTTGTCGCGTTCAATGCGGTGCCAGTTGGTGAGACAGTAGCACTCGACTGGCAAACGGCCTCTGAAACCAACAACGATTATTTTGCTGTAGAAAAAACCCACGATGGTATCACGTTTGAAACGATTGATACG
>DATHKF010000409.1:0-9774 GCA_035489505.1 Bacteroidia bacterium
CCTGGGGCACTGGAATGCAGCTTATCCGCTAACATTAAAAGGAAACTATCCGGAGGCGCTGGAACATTTTAACGCCGGATTGAAAATCGTCGAAGACCCTGCGAGCGAAGAAAACATCTGGCGGCCGCAATCATTTACTGCGGATGCTGTTCCGCATCATGCACGATTGAATTTGCTGGCGAATATTATTCACGACGTTGGTTCATTGTACGGTGCAACCGGGGATAACGCGATGAACAAAGCATATTATTTCAAAGCGATTGACATTGCTGAGAGTATAAATGAACAAACTACATTATCGATCGCATACATGAACCTGGGTTCACTCTATCTCCAGGCGAATAGCACGGATTCAGCATTGATTTTAGAGAAGAAAGCATTGAACTATGCCGACGCATGCGGGTTCGATTTCTACAGGGGATTTATCCTGAGCATAATCGGAAATGTATACATGCAGCAGGAGAAAATGGATTCAGCCATTTATTATTTCAGGTTGTCATTGCAAACTAATCAGGAGCAGAACGTCCTGTCGGCAATAGGGGATAATTATGCTTCGATGTGCATGTACTTCATGCGAACAGATAAGGCGGATTCTGCACTGGTATATGCCCGGAAGGCAAGGGACATTTACGAAAAAGTTGAACCGATGGGTATGGGATACACGTATCACCTGTTATCAACCGCTCACGAATCCATGGGAAATACAGACAGCGCTTTGTTTTACCTGAAACTCCTGACTCAATTCACAGACAGTATTTACCGGACCGACCGTGAGAATTTAACACTGTACAAGAACATAGGATTCAACGAACAATTGAAGTTGCAGGAACTGGAAAAGGAACTCGCCGCTAACCGCGAACGGATCAGGACGTATGCGTTGCTCAGTGGTATAGCCGTATGTA
Organism: Bacteroidia bacterium; assembly: GCA_035489505.1. GTDB lineage: Bacteria > Bacteroidota > Bacteroidia > Palsa-965 > Palsa-965. The sequence goes on from DATHKF010000409.1 coordinate 903, forward strand.
TGCTCATTGCATTTTTGCTTTTCAGAAATAGCCGCAACCGGAAAAAAGCCAATGTGTTGCTGCAGACGCAAAAGGAAGAAGTAGAGATTCAGAAATCGCTGGTTGAAGAAAAGCAACGCGATATACTGGGCAGTATAGCGTACGCACTGCGCATTCAAACAGCAATATTGCCTCCGCAAAAAATAGTCAGGCAGCACCTCAGTAATTCATTTATCCTGTATAAACCGAAGGACATTGTAGCGGGTGATTTCTACTGGATGGAAATTGTGGATGATCTTGTTCTGTTTGCGGCCTGCGATTGCACGGGTCACGGTGTTCCCGGTGCAATGGTGTCTGTGGTGTGCCACAATGCACTGAATCGCGCGGTAAGAGAATTTGGTTTAAGAGAACCCGCTGCTATTCTTGACAAGACCACTGAGATTGTGATAGAAAGTTTCAACCAGAGCGAAGAGAACATCAGTGACGGGATGGATATTTCGATTTGCGCATACAAACCGCATTTGAAGAATTTGCAATGGGCCGGCGCCAACAATCCATTGTGGCTAATACGAAACGGCGACCTGCTCGAAACCAAAGCCGATAAGCAGCCCATCGGACGCAACGAAAACAGCAAGCCATTCAGCAATCATTCGTTCACGTTGACCGAAGGAGATTCGGTCTACCTGTTTACCGACGGCTTCGCCGATCAGTTTGGTGGAGACAGACAAAAGAAATTAACCCGGAAAAGGTTTAAGGAATTGCTTTTGTCCGTGCAAAGTGATCCGATGAAAGAACAAGGGACGAAACTTGATCAATTCATTACAGCGTATCGGAAAGACCTTGAGCAGGTAGACGATATTCTCGTGATGGGCGTGCGGGTATAAACGACGCATAATTGTGTAAACAAAAAAGGGAGAATTTCTTCTCCCTCTCTCAGTTAACCCAACAATTTCAACTTCCTCATTCGCCACCTTCTTGCTGGTTATATAACCGTATCGTCTCCAAATCGCGCAGCGATTCTCTGCGTTCTCAGCAACCTTAAGCATTAAGAAATTTTATTATTTCTCTGCGTCTCTGCGCCTCTGCGGTGATTTTTAATTCACGTCTATTTCTTCCCACTCACATTCAATCGGATATTCACCTCATGCGCAATAAATTTATCCTGCGCCGAAGCCTTATCATCGTTGTAATGCATATCCCACTGTGTGCGGTCGATATCAAAATTCGCAACAGCCGTTACGCCGTTTTCAGTCACGTCAACCTTTGCCGGGAAAGAAACATTTTTCGTGATTCCTTTCAAGGTCAGGTTTCCGGAAATGCGTGTGTTTGCACCGGCTACCACTGAAGTATCTGTTGCAGTGGCCGTGTATGGCTCGCTTCCGGTGATCTCAAATTTTGCTTCCGGATTTTTTTCCGCCGCAAAGAAATCATCACTCAGCAAATGCCCGCGTAACTTCTGGAACATTTCACCTTCTTGATCCATGCTCAGTGAGTTCACGCCGATTACAAACGAACCCGATTGTACCATTCCGTTTTTTACAGTGAATGAACCGTTGCTGATCTTGAATTTTCCCGGGTGATTTTTTCCAACGCCCCAACCGGTAAACCCGATTGAAGAAGCTGATGTGTCTACAGTCATTACAACGCCGTTACTATCGGCAGCTGTTTTTTCGTCAGTAACAATGGCATCGTCGCCTTTGGGAGCATCGGAACATGATGCGAGCAGGGCTGCTCCGGCGAAAAGTGTGAGGAGATGTTTTTTCATGGTTCGTTTTAATTTAGGCTGCAAATATATGTAGATACATGAAACGAACCAAAATATTCCCGAACTATAATTGTAAGAGCCGTAAAATCAGTGTAATAAGCCAATAGTTTGGATTTGAAAATATCGTGATTTTTCCACGATTGACAGTCCTTACCTTTGCAGCATGCATAAAGCAGGTTACGTCAATATTGTAGGCAATCCAAACGCGGGGAAAAGTACGCTCATGAACATTCTCGTTGGAGAACGTTTATCCATCATTACTTCAAAAGCACAAACTACGCGGCACCGGATTCTCGGGATCGTGAACAGCGAAGACTTCCAGATCATTTATTCCGACACGCCCGGAATTATTGTTCCCAAATACAAAATGCAGGAAGGCATGATGCAGTTTCTCGGAACTGCGCTCACCGATGCAGATATTCTTTTGCTCGTGATCGATCTCACCGACGATTGTCCGATTGAGCCGAAATCCTATTCGCGCATCCGGAATGCAAAAGTTCCTGTGCTTATCCTGCTGAATAAAATGGATGCTGTTTCGGGTGAAACGCTCGAGCGCAGTGCAGAGAAATGGACGCGGGAATTTCCGGAAGCGAAAATGATTCCTCTTTCAGCACTGAAGAAAAAAAATACAGACATCGTCATCAAACAAATCGTTGAGGCATTGCCCGAACATCCACCGTATTTTCCGAAGGATGAATTGACGGACAAGCCCGAACGTTTTTTTGTTTCGGAGATCATCCGCGAAAAAATTCTGCACCTCTACGACCAGGAAATTCCATATTCGGTGGAAGTAGTGGTCGAAGAATTCCAGGAGAAACCGAACATTGTAAAAATCCGCGCGATCATTTACGTCATGCGCGAATCGCAAAAAGGAATTATCCTCGGCGAACGCGGAAGCGCAATCAAAAAATTGGGCACGTCATCGCGCATCGACATTGAAAAATTTCTGCAGCAACGTGTTTTCCTCGAACTCTTCGTGAAAGTTGATCCCGACTGGCGCGACAGCGAGCGGCAGCTGAAGCGATACGGATATTTGAAGTAGGCAGGTTCATGAGTAGGCAAGTCGCGCGCTTGCCTACTTGCCTACTTTTCCACTTACCTGCTTACTTTCCGTACCTTTGCACCCTTATGTCAAACCTAATAGCCATCGTTGGTCGCCCAAATGTGGGGAAATCCACGATTTTTAACCGTTTAACGGGTGGTCGCGATGCAATTGTAGACGCTGTTTCAGGGGTAACGCGCGATCGCCATTACGGGCATTGCGAGTGGAACGGACGAAAATTTTCTGTGGTCGACACGGGCGGATACGTTCAGGGCTCCGATGATATTTTCGAAGAAGAGATCCGGAACCAGGTAAAAGTTGCACTCACAGAAGCCACCATGCTTCTGTTTGTAGTCGACGCCATGGACGGAATTACACCGCTCGATGAAGCCGTTGCTGACCTCGTTCGCAGAAGCAAAAAGAAAATTATTCTTGTTGTAAACAAAGTCGACAACGCCATGCGTCGCGATCTCACCGGGGAATTCTACGCGCTCGGTATCGGCGATCCAATGGCCATTTCCGGGATCAACGGCGGTGGAACAGGGGAGTTGCTCGATGAAATTATTTCGCATCTCAATCCCGAAGAAGAAGTTGAAGAAATTGTTGTTCCGAAAATTGCCATCGTAGGCCGGCCAAATGCCGGGAAGTCTTCGATCGTTAACGCACTCATCGGTGAACAAAAGCACATTGTAACAGACATCGCGGGCACAACACGCGATTCGATCAATACCAGTTTCAAAGGATTTGGTCTCGATGTGATGCTGATTGATACCGCCGGACTTCGCAAGAAAGCCAAAGTGCACGAGGATCTCGAATTTTATTCCGTGATGCGTACGTTACGCGCCATCGAAGATTGTGATATCGTTGTGCTCGTGATCGATGCGCAGGACGGATTTGAAGGACAGGATCTCAATATCGTTGGTCTTGCGCACAAGAACAGCAAAGGCGTGGTTGTCCTCGTGAACAAGTGGGACCTGATCGAGAAGAATACCAAATCGGTGAAGGAATACGAGGAAAACATCCGTGAGAAGATGCAACCGTTCAACGACATTCCGATCATTTTCACTTCCGCTTTAACCAAGCAACGGGTTTTGAAAGGAATTGAAACGGCAGTGGAAGTGTACAACAATCGCGCGAAGAAAATTCCTACATCCAAACTCAACGACGTGATGCTTCCGATCATCGAGAACCAGCCGCATCCTGCGGTGAAGGCATCGTACATCAAGATCAAGTATTGCACACAGCTTCCGGCACGCACGCCGATCTTCGCGTTCTTCGTGAATCACCCGCAGTACGTGAAAGAATCGTATAAGCGTTTCCTGGAGAACAAGCTCCGCGAAAAATTTGATTTCACCGGCGTTCCGATCCACATCGTGTTCCGGAAAAAATAAATTGCAATGAACAGGCGCGGTCTTTGGTTAATCGTTCCGCTGATTGTTTTTCTTTTTTCGTTTACGGGAAACCAGGGCGGAACTTCGCGCACGATTACTACGGATGATTCATTGACGGGAACGGATTCGCTCCTGCGTTTTTGGTTGTCGCCGCAGGCGGTGAACAACAACAAACCCGTTGCAAATACATTTTACTTCTGGACCACTGTCGATGAACTCGATTCAGTCGTAAGCCAGAAAAGACTGCTGCGTACATCGGCGCCTTCCGAACATCTCGGCGAATTGTATTGGGACCGTTTGTTCGGCACGATGAAAGACAACGAACCCATTTCCAGTCACCTCAGAAGCGGCGAGCGGCAACGCACACGAGTGGCATGGCCGTGTTACTGGTCGGTGCTTACAGAATCGTACATGTATGCCGCGGAAAATCAACTGGTGAAAGTTGTTCTCCACGACAGTTCACTGATTATTGCGTTCTACCCGGACCAGAACAAAGGAAAATGGATCGTGTGGGATCTGAAGGGAGCGATGATCCCGATGAACGTAGCGCTGACACGCAAGCAACACATTGCCGCAGTTTTTATTTCCGGGAAGAACAAGGACCGGGAAATTATACCGCTGGGACCTTCGCACGCGAGAGCACTCAACCTCCGGAGGAAGGAGTACTACCGCACGTTCGTTCTCTGCAACGAAGACATGATCAAAAGCTGGCACCACGCTGTTCCCGGCATGCAGGATAAGATCATCCGCGATCTCGATTATTTATTGCTGCTCAACGCGTATCTCGGTGAAGGTTTGCACGGGCAATTCCAGGGACGAAAAGGAAACAATGCGCGCGCCGCCTGGGCAAAGCCTGCTGTCAAAATGCGTATCAGCGAAATGTTTTTTGCCACGCAACGTCTCGCCTGGCAGAGCGGAGAGCCCGCTACGCAAAAAACGACAACGAAGATTATTGATTTGTTGCGCGATCGTTGGCCGAAGCAGGTGAAGCCTGTAGAAAGATTTCCGGGAATTTGATTGATGTGTAGATGTGCAGATTTGCTGATGTGCAAATTGTGCAGATGTCGCCTTTGTCACCTCGGCTCCGCTCGGTCTGACAAGTGGACGCTATCAAGAGTTGCGTTTAAGAGTCGTGGAGAATGTCCTTCATACAGGATTCTTGTATTGAAACTACTTGTCAGACCGAGCGGAGCCGAGGGAGACAAGCGAGGGTTGTCGCACCATCAACAAATCAGCACATCAACAATCATTTATTCATGCATCATTAAATTGATCGTCGCCCCGTTTGGCTCCTGAACAAAAAAGCGTCGTACTCCCCATGTTTCATCCGTGAGCGGGTAAACGATTTCGAGATTCATCTTTTTTGCTTTCTCGTACAAATCGTCAACGTCTGAAACTTCAATCGATAAAAAAGTGTCTGCATTATTCAGGATGTCTTTTTTATCGTAACGAAGCACAGTTATTTGCGCGGTTGGGTTGTCTTTGGACGCAAAGGTCAAGATCCATTGCATGTCCATGACTGTTTCCATTTCCAGGAACTCCGTGTAAAACCGTTTGCTTTTATCAAGGTCGTTGGAATATATATTGGGAACAATGCGGTGAATGATCATATCTGTTTTTATTTTATATGTGCGCAGCGGAACAGAGATGTGACAAGGTAAGCAGCCGCGGCTTGCAAGTGTAGGCAACATCTACAGATTTCATATCATCAAATTGATCAGTGGATTTTTTACTTGAGCCCCATCGGGGCGAAACATTAGTAACCAGCGACGTTAGTCGCTGGTTACTAAATACAAAATCAAAAAATCCTTGCTGCCGCAGGCGCATCAGCGTATCAACCCACATCACCCAACTTTATCCCCGTCAACAACACCCCGCTCAGTCTGCAAAAGCACCACTCCCTTAGGCGTATACGTTCCAAGCACCAAACACTCCGAAATAAACTTCCCCACCTGTTTCGGCGGAAAATTAATCACCGCAACAATCTGCTTGTTCAGCAAATCTTCTTTCGAATACAAATCCGTGATCTGTGCAGAAGATTTTTTGATTCCCGCTTCACCAAAATCAATCACGAGTTTGTACGCCGGCTTCCGCGCTTCCGGAAAATCATTCACTTCGATGATCGTTCCGGCGCGGATGTCGAGTTGTGCGAAGTCGTCGAATGTTGGCATGGGTCAGTAGTTCGTTGTTCAGCGTTAAAATAGTTAAATAGTTTATGGTTCGTCGTTAAATAGTTTCACCGTTCATCGTGGCCGACAAACGGTGAAGCTATTTAACTATAAACTATTTTAACTCTGAACTATTTAACGCCAAACGCTTTCTTCACTTCCTTAATCGCGTTCAATTCTTCCCAAGGGAAAAGTTTCACTTTCACTTTCTTCTCGTTCGCTTTTCCTTTGTTGAATATTTTCTCTACGACTTTGCTTTCGCGGCCCATGTGACCGTACGCAGCTGTTTCACCATAGATCGGTGTACGCAGTTTGAAACGCTTCTCGATGAAATACGGACGCATATCGAACGCAGGAATTTTCTCCAGCAACACAGCGATTTCTCCATCGCTCAGGTCCACCTTCGATGTTCCGTACGTGTTTACGTAAAGACCAACAGGTTTTGCAACACCAATGGCGTAAGCAACCTGCACGAGTACTTCGTCGCAAACGCCTGCAGCAACCAGGTGCTTCGCAATGTGACGTGTTGCATACGCTGCTGAACGATCCACTTTCGAAGGATCTTTCCCGGAGAATGCTCCACCACCGTGTGCGCCTTTTCCACCGTAAGTATCCACGATAATTTTACGGCCGGTCAAACCGGTATCTCCGTGTGGCCCACCGATCACAAATTTGCCGGTCGGGTTCACGTGGTATTTAATGTTGTTGTTGAATAACTTCTGCACGCGCTTCGGCAGTTTTTTCATGATGCGCGGAACAAGAATTTCTTTCACGTCTTTCGTGATGGTTTCCTGCATCTTTTTCTCCGGTGCGAAATCATCATGCTGCGTGGAAAGTACAATGGTATCAATGCCAACCGGCTTGTGATGATCATCGTACTCAATTGTCACCTGGCTTTTTGAGTCGGGACGGAGATACTTCATTTGTTTTCCTTCGCGGCGGATAGCAGCAAGTTCCTGCAACAGCAAATGCGAAAGTTCGAGTGGCAACGGCATGAAGTTGTCGGTATCGCGGTTGGCGTAACCGAACATCATTCCCTGGTCGCCCGCACCTTGCTCTTCTGGTTTTTTGCGTTCAACACCCTGGTTGATATCGGCAGATTGCTCATGGATCGCTGAGAACACACCGCACGAATTCGCTTCGAACATATATTCTGCTTTCGTGTAGCCGATCTTGCGGATCACTTCACGTGCAATTTCCTGTACGTCGAGGTAAGCTTTCGATTTTACTTCTCCGGCCAATACAACCTGCCCGGTAGTTACCAGCGTTTCGCAAGCAACTTTCGAAGAAGCATCGTAAGCGAGAAAGTGATCAATGAGTGCATCGGAAATCTGGTCAGCCACTTTATCCGGGTGACCTTCTGAAACTGATTCGGAGGTGAATAGGTAAGACATCTGGGCGCTTATTTTTTGATGAAAAGTCCGCTAAAGTAAGGTTTTTCGGCTTTGGCAGAAAAACCGCGTTTTTAGCCCGTTCCGTGGGTAGGAAAGATTCCCCGCTATTAAGTTTGCTTTCTGCTCTTGTTTATCCGTAATTTCGGGCTAAATTTATGATTATCAACATCCTGACCGGGAGCGGCAAACCCCTGATCATCTGGTGTAGAGGACACATAACAAAGTACAGAAGTCATGAAGCACAAATATCTGCTCGCGTTATCCGCTGCAATGCTGGTTGCAACTGCAACTACGTTTGCGCAGGGGAAAATTGATTTTGAGGAAAATCATACGCAGTACCCCGCACAGGTAAAATACAAAGTCGGCATCGGTAGTGGTATTACCATGTTCATGGAACAGAACCGCTTCACGTATGTGAAATACGATCCGGCCCAGCTCGAACAAATCCACGATGCATCGCACCAGGCAGAAAATCACGATACCCGCAAAGAAGGTGTTGTGAATCTTCATTCCTTCCGGATGACATTCGTTGGCGCTAATCCAAACGCGCTGGTTTCTGCTGTTGGAGCACGACCATATTACACAAACTATTACCTCGGGAATGATCCGGCGAAATGGTCGTCGAACGTGGCATCGTACACCGAAGTATTTTACAGCGGCCTGTACAGCGGAGTAAATCTTACCGCGTACAGCGTAAACGATCAGTTCAAATACGATTTCATTGTTGCACCGAATGCCGATCCGTCACAGATCCAGATGCGTTTCGATCACACCGACGGACTTCTTATCCAGAACAACACACTCATCATCAAATTGTCAACCGGTGATATCGTTGAACAGGTTCCTTACACGTACCAGGTAATTAACAATGTGAAGTACCCGGTTGCCTGTGAGTACGTGCTCAGTGCTGACGGAAAAACAGTTTCGTTTCGTTTCCCGAATGGGTACAACCAGAATTACCCGTTGACCATTGACCCTGTACTGGTTGCGGCAACGTATTCCGGAGCTCCTTCATCCACCACCACATACGGCCACTGCGCTACGTACGATCCATCCGGAAATATTTACACCGGCGGAGAGTGTTTCAACGCAGGTTATCCAACACAAGCCGGGTCTTACCAGACTTCATTCGG
>DATHKF010000410.1:0-2256 GCA_035489505.1 Bacteroidia bacterium
GTAAGCGCAGTGAAGGATGGTAAAGTTGTAAAAAGTGTATGGTACGAAGGTTTCACCGGATCAAGTTCTCCGAATTTTCCACTGATGGACGTCGATTATTTCATTCTCGATCAGCCGGAAGACGGCCCGGATGTAAAACGCAAAAACAACACGATCAAGTCGCACGGTGTGTTGAAGAAAGTGGAACCTCTGCGTTTGCAGCTCCTGGGCAGTCTCGACAATCCTTCACGTACGCAATTGTTCTTTCTTCCGACCATTGGTTTCAACAACTACGACAAGTTTATGATCGGAGCGGCGTTTTACAATCACGTTATTCCGCAAAAGAAATTTGAATGGGTGGTGATGCCGATGTACGGGTTCGGAAGTAAAAAACTTGTTGGACACGCGGATGTGTTTGTCAATCTCACACCACGCTCTGTGTTCCAGTCGATCCGTATTGGTGCAAACGCGAACCAGTATAGTTTCTATAAAATTCAGGACGCCGATCACCCGACGGAGTTAGCTCCCGACCGTGAATTGATGTTCCGGAAAGTTGCGCCTGAAATTGGTTTTACGTTTAAGAAAAAACGTGCACGCAGCCCGATCACCCAGCGCATTACTTTGCGCATGATCTGGACGCAGCAGGAGTACATCGACATCTCTGCAGACTCGAATACCATTTCATGGGCAATCGGCGTTGCAGAACGCACCTTCTACGAAGCGAAATACAGAATAGATAACGACCGCAATGTGCACCCGTGGTCGCTCGAAGCCAAGTACCAGCAGGGCGATAACATGTCGAAGCTGAGCCTGACGGCAAACTACACGGTGAACTACGGCCGCGATAAGGGAATTCATTTCCGTGTATTCGGTGGAACTTTCCTCGACAAAAACAATACCGGTCCATACCGCTGGAGAATGAGCGGTTACGGAGCGCGTGGAATTGGCAATCACGATTATCTCTTCGATTATATTTTCCTTGGAAGAAGCGAAGAGTCGGGGACGATGGCCTCGCAGTTTGTGGAGCAGGAAGGCGCATTCAAAATCTATTCACCGGTGGGACAGAGCAACAACTGGCTTTTAGCGATGAACGTGAAAGTAGATTTGCCGGTGAAGAACCGTTTCCTGAACAAGTTCAAGTTGTATGCTGATTTCGGAACGTGCTCATCGGACGGACTCTCTGATCAGAAACTGCTGTACAACGCGGGCGTGCAATTCAGCGTGATCGGCGGAATCTGCGACGTGTATTTCCCAATCCTGTTCTCACAGAACATCAAGGATTACTACACGACCAACGACCTGAAATACGCGAGCATGATCCGCTTCACTTTCAATATTGAACGTTTGGGCCTCGCGCAAATCCCGCAAACGCTCGGACTCTAACCGGTATGAGTGAACTGAACCGAAAAATTTATTTCGCATCGGATTTTCATTTGGGAATCCCGGACCGCGCGACGAGTCTCGAAAGAGAAAAGCGCATTGTCCGCTGGCTGGATAAAGTGGAAAAAGATGCGGCTGAAATTTTCCTGGTTGGCGATTTGTTTGACGCCTGGTTTGAGTACAAGCGCGCAGTTCCGAAAGGGTTCATCCGCCTGCTTGGAAAAATTGCTTCCATTACCGATAAAGGAATTCCCGTTCACGTTTTTTCCGGTAACCACGATATGTGGATGTTTGGTTACCTCGAAGAAGAGTGCGGTGTGAAAATGTATCACGCGCCCATCGAACGGGAATGGAACGGAAAGAAATTTTTCATCGGTCACGGCGACGGACTGGGACCCGGCGATCACGGCTACAAATTCATCAAGAAAATTTTCCGCAACCGTTTTTCACAGTGGTTGTATGCGCGTCTGCACCCGAACTTCGGTTTGTGGATGGCCGATTATTTTTCGCGCCAGGGTCTTGATAAAAAAGAAGACCAGAAAAAATACCACGGCGACGACAAAGAATTTCTTTTTCTTTTCTGTACGGAGTACGTGAAGAAAAATCCGGTTGACTTTTTTGTGTTCGGTCACCGGCATTTACCGCTGGATAAGAAGATAGGGGAGAAGGCACGGTATATTAATCTGGGGGATTGGTTGAGCTATAACACGTATGCGGTGTTTGATGGACTGGAGTTGTCTCTCAAAGAATTCAAAGACTAGAAGCCATCTCAAAAATGGATAATTAACTTTTCACTCTTAAAAATTCGTTTTTTGATACTGCAAAAAAGAACTTAGCAGGCAGTATAATAGAGGATGGATTTAACAGATACACAATGGGATTTGATTCATCCGTTGC
>DATHKF010000411.1:0-7807 GCA_035489505.1 Bacteroidia bacterium
ATTTCTACGGAATTGTCAATTCAACAAAAGGCCCATATGTTGGTTAACAATTTGACATACTTCAGGGTGTCAGGGGGAGAGAGTAATTTCGGAAATGTGCATATATTTCAAGATGTACATGGGGATCCTTTTGATTGGAACATTAATAACAATTTGAACATTATCAATCAAGAAGGGCTTTTCATTCTTAATTTAAACCCAAGTCTTCCATTGGAAGAATGCTTGGAGTCTCAGCTAAAACTTTTGCGAAATCACGAACGGTTTTCGTTAAAAAACAGAACTGACGATCATATTGAAAATATGATAAAACGGGAGCGTAGCAACTTTCGTTGTTTTGATATCCATCGTGGTCTCGGAGCATATATTAAAAAGCGCTTAAAAGAGTCTTTACCACCTATAACCAAAGAATACTTGTTCCCGAATCTATATCAACTGGCTGATGATGTTACCAGGCAGTTTTTAGAGAACGAATCCCATCGAGTTAAATCATTTAATCCAGTACAATGAGCAATTCAATCAAAGGCGGAGAATTCCTGATCCGCGACACAGCAGCCGAAGATATTTTCATTCCTGAAGAATGGGATGAGGAGCAATTGATGATCGCGAAAACATGCAGCGATTTTCTTGCCGCAGAAGTTTACCCGAACCTGCAACGTATCGACGAGCAGGAGGAAGGATTAATGCCTTCTATTCTCGATAAGGCCGCTGCACTTGGAATGCTTGGCATTTCTATTCCGGAAGAGTACGGTGGTTTCGGAAAAGATTTTAAAACGTCGATGCTTGCAACGGAAATTGTTGGCTCAGGACATTCATTTGCCGTGGCGATTTCCGCGCATACCGGTATCGGAACATTGCCTATTCTGTATTATGGAAATGAGGAGCAGAAGAAAAAATACATTCCGAAGCTGATCAACGGAGAAATGAAAGCATCGTACTGTCTCACCGAACCGGGTGCAGGATCGGATGCGAATTCCGGGAAGACTTCCGCGAAGCTGACGCCTGATGGAAAGCATTACCTGATCAACGGACAGAAAATGTGGATCACGAACGGAGGGTTTGCGGATCTTTTCATCGTGTTTGCAAAAATTGATGAAGACGAAAACCTGAGTGCGTTCATCGTGGAAAAAACCTTTGGCGGAATTACGTTGAATCCCGAAGAACATAAAATGGGAATCAAGGGAAGTTCTACGCGCCAGGTTTTCTTCAACGACTGCAAAGTTCCGGTGGAGAATTTGCTTTCTGAACGCCAGAACGGGTTCAAGATCGCTGTGAACATTCTGAATGTTGGACGACTGAAACTCGCCGGCGCAGCGGTGGGCGGATCGAAAAAGGTAGTGACGCACGCGACGGAATATGCGAATGAACGTCAGCAGTTCGGAAGACCGATTGCGAAATACGGAGCGATCCGTTTCAAGCTCGCCGAAATGGCCACGCGTATTTACGCGGTGGAGTCTGCACTGTATCGTGCAACACAAAATATTGACGATGCGATCAAAGCACTGGAAGCCGGCGGAATGGACGCGATGAAAGCAAAACTGAAAGGCACCGAACAGTTTGCAGCTGAAGCAGCCATTCTTAAAGTACGCGGATCAGAAGTGCTCGACTACGTGGTAGACGAGGGTGTTCAGATCTACGGAGGTATGGGTTATTCTGCGGAAGCGCCGATGGACCGCGCGTACCGTGATGCACGCATCAACCGCATCTTCGAAGGAACAAATGAAATCAACCGCATGCTGATCGTTGACATGCTATTGAAGCGCGCGATGAAAGGCGAGCTTGATCTCATGGGACCTGCTACGAAAGTGGCGGGTGAACTGATGTCGATTCCTGATTTCGGTGAACCGGACATGAGTTTGTTCGCCGCAGAGAAACGCGCCATTGGCGGATTTAAGAAAGCCGTGTTGATGGTTGCCGGTGCAGCGGTGCAAAAACTCATGATGCAGCTTGCGAAGGAGCAGGAAATCCTGATGAACCTCGCCGACATGCTGATTGAATTGTATACCGTGGAATCCATGCAGCTTCGCGTAGAGAAACTCGTGAAAATGCGGGGAGAGGAAGCGTGCAAAATTCAACTCGATATGTTACGCGTTACGGTTTACGACACCGCCGACCGGATACTCAAAGCAGGAAAAGATGCGATCAACAGTTTTGCCGAAGGCGATGAGCAGCGGATGATGCAGATGGGATTGCGTCGCTTCACGAAAGTGGATGGTGTGAACGCGAAGGAGTTGAGGAGGAATATTGCGGCGAAGCTGATCGAAGAGAACAAATATTGTTTTTAAGAAAAATTTTGGTTTTTATTTTTTTTGTCAGTTCGAGTAGCAATCAGCAATTTTGTCCCTCTCGATACAATTTTCGTTCCTCAAATCACTCGAGATGACAAAATTGCTGATTGCGTATCGAGAATCGACAAAAAATAAAAACCAAAATTTTTACAACGGATACTCCGGCGCCGGCAACTCTGGTTTCGCACGAGAAAGTGCAAACTGCTCTTGCGCTTTTTCCAACTGACTCAGCGCGAAGTATGCTTTCCCCAGCCAGAAGTGAATATGTTCGGTATCTGGACTTTTCGCAAACGCCCTTTGCATCTGAACGAGTGCCTGTTCGGGGTTGCCTGTTAGCAGGTGATAAATTCCCCGGTTGCGGTAGTTGAAACTGTTTCTCGGGTCGAGCATTTCAGACGCATCGAGATCGTTGATGGCGGAAGCGAGTTGACCCGTCATCATTTTGCAATAACTGCGGTTGTTAAAAGCAAATGCATAATAGGGATCCAGTTCGATGCACTGATCGAAATCGGCAATCGCTTTGCTGAAGTTTCCCTGGAGCAGATGAGCATAACCGCGGGTATTAAATATATCCGGATTGTCCGGTTCAGCGCGGATTATTTGCGTGCATGCATCAATGACTTTATTCGAATAGACGGTCTCGGTATTGACCATGTGAACAAGCGGCGCAAGTTCTATGGCTGCGCGGCAGTTGGAAGCGAAGCGGACAAATTCATCAGATGTTCTGAGCGTGCGCATGTAGTGTTCAAGAACTGCAAAGGTTTCCGGTGAAAGAAACGACTGCGTGGGAACGTGATCTGTTTTATGAAATATGCAAAGCAGGGCCAATGTGTAGAGATGAGATTCTGCACCACTGAACGGGGAATTGGTGTGAAGAATATTCGGGCCCGGACCATAGGTGCAGAGCATCACCACGCCGTAACCGTAATAACCGGCAAGTATTTCGGCATGACCTGCACGCAGATCTTCGTCGTCAATGAGAGGGAGTAATTTGTAGTTGCAGAGCTCCAGGAGAATGTGCGTCAGCAGGAGCGCTTTGTGTTTCAATAGCTCATCGCGCAATTGAATAACCGGCGCCTGTGAAGTTCCCGCAGAACTTTCTTCCCGCCAGGTTTCCCATTCCAGCGCTTGATCATTAAACACAATTACCACCGGAGGAATGATGATGCCCAGGTCAGCTGCAATTCTATCAACCGTAAACAATAAACTTTTCCGGGGATCCGTCGATGCTTCAGGAAAAGCCTCATTCGTGGGAAGATGGATGCGGAATTTTTCTCCAATGGGATTGTATGTATGACGAAAATGTGAAACCAGCACATTTTCGATGTACTCTTTATCCAGGTCGGTAAGCGTAATCTTAGGTTCTTTTTTTCCGAACAACCATCCCATGCGGTTAAATTGAGAAATATATTTTAATTGACGTTCACTATATTTGAACAAACAGCAAAATTCTCATGGCCACATCTCCTATCTCCAAACGCATTGATCTCGTTTACGCAAAGCTTGATCCGCCTATGGCACAAATAATAAATACCGTTCGTGCGGCTATCCACGAAGCTGATCCTTCTCTCGAAGAAGTCTGGAAATGGGGACCCGGTTTTGCGAAAGACGGTAAGCTCATCATCAGCCTCTGGGGATTCAAGAAGCATGTTTCGCTGCTGCTTCATCGCGGATCGGAATTGAAAGACAAGCACAAACTCATCAACGATGGATTTGACAATGCGCACAATCGCATGGTGAAGTTTACGGAGATGAAGCAGTTCAATAAAAAGAAGGTGATGGATTTGGTGAAGGAAGTTTCGAAACTGTCTACGCAAGTGGAGAAGAAAGAGGCGAAGAGCGAAATGAAAATTCCGGCTGAGCTGAAAAAACTGCTCCTGAAGAACAAGGTTGCCGGAAAATTCTTTGATGAATTACCGCATACGTATAAACGGGAATACGTTCAGCTCATTGCGGGTGCGAAAACAGAGGCAACGCGGGAGAAGAGGCTCATCAAGGTTATGGATGCGCTGAAGAAAAAGCAAAAGTCCCTCGGTTGACCGCGTTAACGCCTTTTAACGTCGCGACTTCTTTGACTTGATCCTTGTGGCACACTACTTGTCATGAGCAGGGATCACCCAAAATCAAAACCATATGAAAAAGATAATTATGTTGTTTGTGGCGGCGGTTTTTGCTGTTACTGTTGCAGGAGCTCAGGATAAAGGCAAAATCGCCCGGCCGCATAAATCGCCGGAAGAACGTGCAGATTCCTGCGCCAGTCGTTTGCAGAGAAGTCTCGATTTGGATGCCAATCAAAAAACAAAGGTGCGTGATCTTGCTCTGACACGGGCACAAAAAATGGATGAGCTCCGGGAAAAATACAAAGGACAGGACAGCGCACGCCAGACCTGGAGGGAAGAAAGAATGCTTGCCCATGAGTCGTTCAACGACGGCATGAAGCTGACGTTGACGACAGAGCAATTCGCGAAGTGGGAAGAGCAAAAGAAAGCGAGAGCGGCAAAGCGCAGTAAACATCATGGCAAGGGGCATCATAAACATCAGGGTGGAAAATCTGATTCGACCGGTGGTAAACAGGGTCACGGTAAGTGCGGAGACGGAAAGCCGGAGAATAAATAGTCATTGACTACGCACTGAAAAATCAACGACATAATACCAGAGGGTATGAGTCAATTGCCTAATGGGCCGCTCGTTGAAAATTTTACCACCAAGCACACCAAGTACACCAAGGTCACCAAGCGTCCAAAACACGTTCTTGGTGTACTTGGTGGTTGAAAAACCTTGTGAAAATCACCTGTGCATTCTGGTAAAATGAACAACATTCCCGAAGCATCGCGGCAGAGTGTTCCCTCTAAGCACTACACGGCACCCGCATATCCAAAAACGTCAGGTACCACGTCCCATTCACTTCCGTGAAATAAAACCGCATATTCATTTCGGTGTTGATCACCACGCGTGTAATTCTTCCGGCGAGTTCTTCCACTTTTTTCGAATCACTTTCCGTGAGTCCTGCCGCATCCCAGATTTTTTCGTTGGAAAATGTGTTGGCTTCGGAAGTGAAACAACCGTTCCTGCTCCAGAATGTTTTTGTTTCGCAATCGGGCTTGGGCAATTGTTCCTGCACCGGAGTACAGTACATTTTATCGCGGTTCATCGGGATGAGTGAATCGCCATTGTTTGCTTTCACGCGAAGAATGTTTTTCACGTTCACCATTTCCGGCATGGCACCTGTTGAGCGGATGATCCACAACCCATCGTCAGGATGGATAAACACATTGAACCGGCGTGCATCGGTTATTGCCGCAGCAACAAACGAACTGTAGATCCATTCGAACTGCTCGATCCCGGTTGAAGGAGGAAGATCTTCCGTCAGTTTTTTCTTCAACGAATCTTTGGCCGACATCGTATCGGCAGTTCCGGAAGGTTTATCGGTTTCAGATCCGCACGAAAAAGAAAACAGGACACAGCACAATGCAAAAGGGAGCAGCGTTTTCATAAACATGGGTTTAACTACGTTTAAAGATCAATCGGGGTTCAAAGCCGGTTTTTTGGTGAAAACTCCGAGGTAGAAAATTACGACAAAAGTCAGACATGCGGTAATTGCAAACACCGCAGATGGATGAATAAAAGACCAGACCAACCCGGCGAGGACACTCGCAAACAATGTGGCAATGCTTCCCGCGCCAGCGAAAAATCCAAGTGCCGATGCTTTTTCTTCTTTCGGTACGAGTACACTGATCCAGGCTCTGCTGATCCCGTCGCTCAGCGCGGCGTACATGCCATAAATGATCATGAGTATGACAGGTAACGCAATTGCGGGTTTGGCGGAATCGAGGAACATCATGTAAGCAAAGCCGGCATACGTGGTGACGAAGAAAATCAAGCCGATGATAAATATTGTTTTCGGACTGAACCGGTCGGAGAAATAACCCGCAGGATAGGCGAGGAGTGCGTAGACGAAATTGAAGAGAATGTAATAGAGGATAGTGACTTCGTTCGCGTTGAAACAAATACCGAAGAAACAATTTTCCATCCCGGAATGAATTTCCTTCAACGCCATGAGCAGGAACAGGTCCGAACTGTTGAATAACGCGAAGAGCAGGAATCCGCCAACGACTTTGCGGTACGACGTGTTGGATTCCTTCCAGTAACTGAACGTATGTTTCCACGAAGGAAGTTTTCCGGGAGCAATTCCTTTGGTGACGTGGTCTTTCAGGAAAAGCAGAACCACCAGCGTAAGGATTCCCGGAATCAATGCGATGTAAAAAAGATCGGTCAGCGGTTCTCCGCGGTGCGTAAATAAATACCACAACGCAATGGATGGACCGATGAATGCGCCCACGGTATCCATGGCACGGTGAAACCCGAAAACTTTTCCGCGGTGTTTCGGATCTGATTCGTGCGAGAGTAACGCATCACGCGCAGCGGTACGCACACCTTTTCCCAAACGATCACCGGTACGCATGAACAACGCCCAGAACACATTTGGAAATAAAACGATGAGCGGTTTGGCGAGTGAGCTCAGCAGGTAACCAAAGCGAATGAATGGTAATCGTTCACCGCGCATGTCGGACCATTTACCAAACCAGCCTTTCGATAATCCCGCTGCCGCTTCTGCAATTCCTTCGATGATGCCAATCCAGAGCGCACCAAAACCAATTGTGCCTAAATAGATGGGAAGAATCGGGTACAGCAATTCGCTGGACGCGTCGTTGAATAAACTGACGAGCGAAATGATGAGGACTGAGCGCGTGAGCCAGTGCTTCTGCATGCTTAAAGATAACAAGAGATTTTTGGTGTTAAGTTTTGCCACTAAGGCACAAAGACTCAAAGCAGCACGAAGATCTGTGCACTTAAATAACTTCAAAACTTCGTGGTTCTTAGTGTCCTGGTGCCTTCGTGGCAAAAAATGATAAGCGCGTATGCTGCATTTTTAACGAAAATCCGCCAATTAACACTCTTTGCAGGAGTGTGGCACCAAAATTGAAATAACTTTAAGCAAAGACAACCACCATGAAAAAGCTCATAGCCATATTCTCAGTACTCGCAATGTTCAGTGTATCTGCATTCGCGCAAGACCCGCCAAAAAATACCGTGAAAAAACCGGCAACAGCTAAAGGCGGAAAGATGACTAAAAAAGGAATCAAGGCCAAGAAAGCCGTTGTCGCTCCGGCGAAGATTTCGAAATAAAAATTTATTCTTTTGGTTAAGAAGAGAGTCCTGCCCGGGTGTATTCCCGGGCGGGATTTCTTTTTTTTCCTACCTTCAATCCAATGAAATCCTCCAGAAGCGAAAAATCAAAACCGGGAACCGATGTTTCATCGCTGCCTGTTCATTCGCTGGAGACCACCGAGCAGATCATTCACGTCCGCCCGATCGAGTACAACAATCCATACGATTTTACACGCGAGCACCGTCACGATTACTTCGAGATTTTATTTTTTGATACCGGCGGCGGTGAACAGCTGATTGACTTTGTACAGCATCCTGTTGTGGCGAACAGTTGCTACATCGTTTTTCCGCAA
>DATHKF010000412.1:0-2181 GCA_035489505.1 Bacteroidia bacterium
GCTTTCTTCACCGGTGCACATGTACCAGCGTCAGGGCACATTCAACGTGCGCCTCATCACTACTTCGTTTGGTGGATGCACCGATACGCTCGAACAGCCGCTCGAAGTAAAACCAGAGTACACGGTATTTATTCCGAATGCGTTTACACCAGATGCGGACGGCATCAATGATGTGTTCTTCGTATATGGTGCAGAGATCACCACGCTTGAACTGAAAATCTTCGACCGCTGGGGTAACCTGGTTTTCGAAAGCGATGATCAGTACGAAGGTTGGGACGGACGTGCAAACGGTGGAACAGACGTTGCGCAACAGGATGTGTACGTCTACAAAGTATTCATAAAAGATTTTGAAGGGAAACAACATAAATATACGGGTCATGTTTCCCTGCTGAAGTAATGTGTTCCCGATAGTTCGGGATGGTTCTGGGCGAAAGAGGTCTTCTTCACGAATGTGGAGAAGGCTCTTTTGTTTTTGCCAAAACGCGCGCACGTTTTCGTTTGCGCACTTGAATGATTACAATCAGAATGATCAGTTCAAAAATCATCATCGGAACAATGAGCATTTCTTCGAAACCATCGTAGCTTCCGCCTTTCCACGAATACCAATCGATCTGGTCGTAGTCCGGACCGGAACCGTTCAGTTCTCCGTGATAAAAAACGTACGTTACGAAGTGATCACCATAACCTGTCCAATCTCCACGTGCTTTACTGACCAGCAGTGATGGAGTTGCATCTGATTCGCCCGATAAAACAGTTAGTTGTTTCTGTTCGTAATTCTTGTTGTACACGACATACGCGCTATCATACAGACGCAGGTGAGGTGGATATGGATTATAATCCTCCACTTCAGCATAACTAATTCGCCTTTCCTTTTTGTAACTGGCCGTATCGAATTTGTTTTCCAGTCCCAGCGCTTTCAATCGCTGATACATGTTGGGACTGAAATCATAAATCACGTCTGCACTCTTCAACTCATCATCGAGCCGTGATTCTATTGACGTTTCGAAAACTCCATTCACGCGTAAAAGACATTCCAACACAAGCAGGTTGAAACCTACCAGCGCGGCCAATACGACAATCCATTTGATAATTTTCATGATAAACCGTTCGGGCATTCCCGGATGTTGATGTACGGGTGCTTAAACGGAAATTGGTGTGGTTTATTTTGCGCGTAACAATTACCGCGGACAAAATTCTCTACCACATCACCAGCGCCAACACAACAATCATCAGTGCAAAGCTCAAAGGAACGCCTGCTGCCAATGACAGTACCAGGCTTTTTCCGCCGGGGTGTTTTTTTGAAAATCGTCGGAACAAAAGGAAGGAGATCAGGAAAGTTGGGGTGAAATAAATAGCGAGTGCATAAAGATTCACCGGCTTGAACAGATCCGCGACTGCATGCGTGTCTTTATCCAGTGAAAAAAGAGCCGCACAGGCCAAAACAACGAAAATCGCCAATAGAAAATAATGGTGAAGAGCCGGAGTGTTTGTTTTTACGGAATTCATGGTGTAGCGTTTGCTGTGTAACGCGAAGGAGTGTGATTTATTGTGCCACCCCTTCGCTTTTCCATATCCGGAACAATTCCGGCTCAGAAAATATTTACCGATGCACCCACCAGCGTCAGCAACTCCTGTTTCGGTGGAACTTCAAGACCGCCTGATTTCAATTGCTCCTGGAAATATTTGAAGGACGGTAATTCATTGAGCATTTTCTGATCATCGTCTGTTTTGAAAAATGCCGTATGAATAAACGTCTTGTTGTCGGCATACAAGCAGGCGTTGTAATTAATTCCCGGATGATTGCCCTTCTGCAGATC
The DNA here is from genome assembly GCA_035489505.1 of Bacteroidia bacterium. Lineage (GTDB taxonomy): Bacteria > Bacteroidota > Bacteroidia > Palsa-965 > Palsa-965. The sequence continues at coordinate 1,818 of DATHKF010000412.1, forward strand.
GGTCATTACGCTTTGGATGTTGAGCTGATTTTGTTCTGCGAATTCTGGTTTCGTTGTATAAGTAACTTTTACGATTTTCATTTTGCGTTATTTATAAGTGAAATAATTATCTCTTCAAAACATTGTAGAAAAAACCACGGCGGCACGGAGACACGGCGCATAGCTTTCTGTATTTCTTACGGCACAGCGAATAGAAAACAGTCGCTTCGCTTCTGTCCATGCAAACATGAAGTGTTTGCTCGCCGTGTCTCTGTGCCTCCGTGGTTATTTTCGCAGTCACGACGCGGCATGCCCTATAATTTATTTAGAATTCATAATCGTCTCCGACTCTTTCTTCAAATCGGCGGCAAATTGCTCAAACGAT
>DATHKF010000413.1:0-2825 GCA_035489505.1 Bacteroidia bacterium
TGATATTCGTCCAATCGCTATTGGACCTGCTTGTATTCAATATCGCTAATTCAACCAAAATCATAATGAAAAAAGGTTTACGACTGAAAATTGCAGCCGCATCATTATTTGTGACTGCCGGATTATTCGCGCAATCCAATCTGAACGTTACGCTGGCTGACCAGCTGGCAACTCCGGGCGGACAAACGCTTGCCAATATCTGTGGCTACACTGCTCCCAATGGCAATGAATATGCTTTGCTTGGCGGAGAAAGCGGAATGATCATCGTGGATATTACTGTTCCCACAAACGTGGTGCAGATCGTTCAGATTCCGATGGTCGCCAGTCTCTGGAAAGAAATCAAAGTCTACCAGAACTACGCTTTCGTAACCACAGAAGGTAGTGGTGGTGCTCTCCAGATTGTTGATCTTTCTGCAATTCCCGCAACGACTCCCGGAGCGTACACATTTCACACCTACACAGGCGACGGATCAATTGCAGGACAATTGAGCACTGTACACGCTTTGCACATTGATACGACCAAAGGATTTTGCTATCTCTTCGGAACAAACATTGGTGCACAGGGTGCTATTTTCCTCGACCTCAATACCGATCCGTACAATCCTACTTACGCAGGCAGGTACGATCAGAACGGATACGTTCACGATGGATATGTTGACAACGACACGCTGTATGCCGGCCACATTTACGCCGGAACTTTCGCGATCGTGGATTGCACAAATAAAAGTGCACCAAACGTACTTTCAATAACTACAACACCAACGGCATTCACGCACAATACATGGTTGTCTGACGACAGAAATTACCTGTTTACAACCGATGAAAACACGAATTCATTCCTCGCGTCGTACGACATTTCCAACCCCGGTAACATCCAGGAATTGGACCGTATTCAATCGTGGAATCCGAATTCCGGGTCGATCGTGCACAACACACACATCCTGAACAACTGGGCAGTTACATCCTGGTACCGCGACGGATTTGTAATTACGGATGTAACGCGTCCGCACAACCTGGTTCACGTAGGCTGGTACGATACGTACAACGGAAGCGGAAACGGATTTAATGGTGATTGGGGTGTATTTCCGTTCTTCAATTCGGGAACAATCGTTTGTTCGAACATTGACGAAGGATTGTTCGTTTTCTCACCAACGTACGTACGTGCATGTTACCTCGAAGGAACTGCTTACGACAGTTTGTGCGGAACTCCGCTCACCGGTGTAACCGTGAACATTTCTACGGTGAACGTTACCACAACAACCAACATCAACGGAGAATTCGCAACAGGAACACCTACTCCCGGAACATACACCGTAACATTCAGCAAGCCCGGTTACCAGACTGTTGTTTATAACAACGTAGCGTTTGTACCCGGACAGGTTAATTTCTTTAACGTAGCGATGTACTCACCAGGCGGTTTCACACTGAACGGCCATGTGGAAGATGCAACATCAACTACGGCAATTCCTGCTGTGCCGGTACAGGTTTCCAATGCAAGCAATTCGTACCTGTTTACGAGCGACGGAAGCGGTGATTTCACAAACTGCACAGTGATCCCAGGTTGGTATGATGTTGCTGCCGCTGCCTGGGGATACGAAATGGCTTGTTACCAGGATAGCGCTACTGCAACCAGTGGATTGCTGAACATCCAGCTCGACAGCGGTTACGAAGATGAATTCACTTTTGATCTCGGCTGGACGGTTGTCGGAAACGCTTCAAGCGGAAGCTGGGAACGTGGAGAGCCAATCGGAACCACGTACAATAATCCGAATGATGCCAATCCGGACGCAGACGTGAACAATGACTGCACCGACAAATGCTACGTAACCGGTAACGGTGGTGGCAGCGCATCACAGGACGATGTAGATAACGGCAATACCGTTCTTACTTCACCGCTGATGGACCTGAGTACCTATGGAGATGCGTGGGTTCACTACAGCCGCTGGTTCTTCAACGACGGCGGAAGCGGAAACCCGAACGACACGATGTACATCCGCGTTGAAAACGGATCAGACACTGTTGTTCTTGAAAAAGTACACAGAAACTCAGCGAACAACTCTTCATGGGTGAATCGTTCTTATCGCCTGCAGAATTACATCACCGTTACGTCCACCATGCGCCTTATCGTAGAAGTCCGTGATTTCGCGGGCGGACATTTGGTGGAAGGTGCGTTCGATAATTTCATGGTTGCAGATTCGAACGCATTGTCGGTACAATCCCCTTCACTGGCTGAAGGTGGAATGAGTGTTTACCCGAACCCGTTCAACGGAAATGCACAGGTAACCTATTCTATTCCGGCAGAGCAGGCAGGATCGGCGTACATCGAAGTGGTGGATATGGCCGGTCGTGTTGTTTCAGTGACTACACTGACCAACGCAAACGGAACAGTTTCATTCGGATCTGAACTTGCAGAAGGTGTTTACATGGTACGTCTCGTTGGTTCCGAAGGACTTTTGGACCAGGAGCGGATTGTAAAAACGAAATAGAAGTATACTTTCAATACGTGTCGGCGTCAGTATGAGTGTCAAGAATAGAGACACTGATACTGACGCCGAAGTTTTTACACGGCAGTCCATCAGGTAGTGTCTCAGTTTGAAATCAGTTAAGATTTGTGGCATGGAAACGGTTAAAACCGTTGAGCTGGTTTACCGGTACTAAACATTCAACCGCTTAAGCGGTTTTCAAAAATCCCCAATGGCCAAACTGAGACACCACCGTCCATCAAGCCTTTTTTGAATTTAGGAGTCCCGTAATTCAAAAAGCAATTCCACCTCAACCGAGCCCCGTAGGGGCGAAACCTGCATAGCCTATGGCGTAAGCCATAG
>DATHKF010000414.1:0-3648 GCA_035489505.1 Bacteroidia bacterium
TCGGAGGCATGCAACAAAAACTCACGCGTGATGTTGCCGCTGAATTTTCATTCTTTCTCGCTGTGCCTACCATGCTGGCCGCAACGGGCTATAAACTCTTCAAGCACGTTAAAGTCAATGGCATGTTTTCCAGTGATGAACTGTTGACACTGGCCGTTGGCAATGCCGTAGCGTTCATCGTGGCTGCATTCGCGATCAAAGTTTTTATCGGCATGGTGAAGAAATACGGTTTCCGGATCTGGGGCGTGTACCGCATTATCGTTGGCGGATTCGTGCTCATCATTCACTATTTCATTTTTCCGCTGCAAGTCCTGTGAGCGAACCTGGAAAATTTAATTTTCCCGAAGGAGAAGTCCTTCTCATCGACAAACCGTTGAAGTGGACGTCATTCCAGGCGGTCAATAAAATCCGCTGGCTCATCAAACTCAGCATCGGGCAGAAACTGAAAGTTGGTCATGCCGGAACGCTCGATCCGCTCGCAACGGGATTGCTTATTATCTGCACCGGAAAACAAACGAAGAACATCGCCATTTACCAGGGGCAGGAAAAAGAATACACCGGGACGTTTGTTGTGGGTGCGACCACACCGTGCTACGATCTCGAGAAAGAAGTAGACGCTTATTTCCACGTAAATCACATCCGAAAGGAAATGGTGGATGAAGCCACTCAAAAGTTTATCGGTGATATCGACCAGGTTCCGCCGGTTTTTTCCGCGATCTGGGTCGACGGGCAACGTTCCTACGACAAAGCGCGCAAAGGAACCGAGACTGAATTGCCTCCGCGTCAGGTGAACATCCGGGAATTCGAGATTACCGGGTTCCGTCATGTCCCCAACGAAAAAGCGCTGGATGGACAAGTACTTGAATTTGATTTCCGCGTTTCCTGCAGCAAGGGGACGTATATCCGTTCGTTGGCGCGGGATTTTGGTGTGGCGCTGGGATCGGGTGCGTATCTGAGCGCTTTGTGCCGGACGAGGATTGGGGAATACGGGCTGGAGGATGCGATGACGGTTGAGGAGTTTGAAGCAGGCCTTAGCGGGAATCCCTGAAACGAAAAAGGTGTTTTGCCCTTACGGGGCAAGGGTGTGACTTGAACTCGGTTTTTATGCATGTTTGGCTGCTACGGAGCCGGGCAACGGGCACCCTCAAAGGGTTATACCCTCGCAGGGTTAAAGCGTTTCGCCACTTCAAGACCGTGCGGTAGGGGCCTTCCAACACTTTACTGGTTCAAGACATTTCGGCTCGGTAAGAGCCAAACACGCATAAAAACTTTAGCGCGTTTCGCGGCCTTGCCCCAGCGGGACAAAACTCCCCACACCCTCAAAGGGTTATACCCTCGCAGGGTTAAAGGAGCCTTGCAGCATTCGCCACTTCATGACAGTTCAGCTAAGTGAGGACCTTGCAGCAACCGCCAGCAGGATCGGCTGAAGGAAGAAAGAGTTGTGGAAACAGCCAGATGTTCGCAACGATGAACAGCCCAGCACGATGAAGTCGAGATAGACCAGCTTTCGTTTCGCTGCGAAGAAATACAATCCGCCCTGGATAAGCGATGAAATGGCGATAATGGCTAAAATCATTATTTAAATATAGAAGAGAATGAACGCTCAGGGCCTGGCACCCTTCAGAACCCTTATTAACGCTCAAAGGCATATATGCCTTGCAGGGTTGGTAAGGGTACACCACCCTCGCGCACCCTCAAAGCCTGCAGCGCTAAAGAAAATGGAGGTAAAATTTAACAACCCTTGCACACCCTCAAAGGGTTATGCCCTCGCAGGGTTTCAAAGTGCTTATCACCGCTTCAATGATCGCAGAGATTTGCTCAGCGCCGTAACGTTAATTTCAAGAAATCGTGTTAAATACTTGACAACGCCCCCTCGCAAAGGATATATTTGCGCCCATTCCGGACGGACAAGGGTGCTGGCAGGCTTCCCACGTACCGGAATACGTTATAAAACCGGACGTCCCCGTAAGGACGCAATTGCATGAAATTATCGCAATTCAAATTCAATCTCCCGCGCGAGCTCGTGGCTGATTATCCCGCAAAGAACCGTGACGAGTCACGCATGATGGTCATCCATCGCAAGACTGGAAAAATCGAACACAAAATTTTCAAAGACATCATCAACTATTTCGACGATGGTGATGTAATGATCCTCAACGACACCAAAGTTTTTCCTGCACGCCTCTATGGCAACAAAGAAAAAACCGGTGCGAAAATCGAAGTGTTCCTGCTTCGCGAACTCAACCGCGAAAGCCGCCTCTGGGATGTACTCGTTGATCCTGCACGCAAAATCCGTATCGGAAATAAACTGTACTTCGGTGAAGACGATTCATTGGTTGCTGAAGTAATCGATAACACTACTTCACGCGGACGTACACTGCGTTTCCTGTTCGACGGACCATTCGAAGAATTCAAAGCAACGATCGAAGCGCTTGGAAACTGCCCGATCCCGAAATACATCCGCCGTCCGTTACAACCGGAAGACACCGAGCGTTACCAGACCGTGTATGCCAAAACTGAAGGTGCAGTAGCTGCCCCGACAGCCGGGTTGCATTACAGCCGCGAGCTGCTCAAGCGTCTCGAACTGAAAGGAATTAATTTTGCTACGCTTACACTTCACGTTGGACTCGGATCATTCCGCCCGGTGGAAGTTGAAGATCTCACGAAGCACAAAATGGAATCCGAACAACTGGAAATTCCACAACTCTGTGCTGATGTAGTGAACGAAGCGAAGCGCAAAAAGAGACGCATTTGCGCTGTAGGAACAACCTGCATGCGTGCTACAGAAACTTCGGTTTCTACGGAAGGTATGCTGAAGCCATTCAACGGATGGACGAACAAGTTTCTTTTCCCTCCGCATGATTTTGCAATTGCAAATGCAATGGTTACCAATTTCCACGCGCCGGAATCTACACTGATGATGATGGTCACTGCCTTCGGCGGATACGACCTTATCCTCAAAGCGTACCGCGAAGCCGTGAAAGAGAAGTACCGGTTCCTGAGTTACGGGGACGCGATGCTTATTCTGTAGTCGAAAGACGAGAGACGCGAACACAGTCCTCCGGAATATTCAGCACCGGGAGAAGCTATCAACAACGGTTGAAAGTTTCTCCCGGTGTTTCTGCTTTATGCCGCGACTCCCGTCTCTCATCTACTGACTTTTAACTACTTTCGACGGGTGAAACAATACGTGATCATCGTTGCTGCTGGTAAAGGTTCCCGTATGCAATCGTCAATTCCCAAGCAGTTCCTGAAACTCGAAGGAAAACCGGTACTGCTTCACAGCATTCACGCGTTCATCGCGTACAATCCGGATATTAAAATCATTCTTGTTCTTCCGTCCGACCAGTTCGAAACGTGGGAGAAAATTGTTGCGGAATACAACGTCACTGTTCCCGTGCAGGTAGCGCCCGGTGGTGCAACGCGTTTCGAATCGGTGCGCAGCGGACTGTCGCTTATTCACGATAACGATGACGCTTTGGTTGGAATACACGACGCCGTTCGCCCGCTGGTTTCACAGAAAACAATTTCCGGCGCGTTCAAATCGGCAGAGCGTTACGGAAGCGGAATTCCTGCGGTACCATTGAATGATTCCATCCGCCAGATCGAATCGAAACAATCTGTTTCCGTTGACCGTTCAAAATTCTG
>DATHKF010000415.1:0-16488 GCA_035489505.1 Bacteroidia bacterium
CGTAGGATGCGTAATCAGGATCGCCGCATAATCCTTGCATGGGTGGCATGTTCGTATACATGTTCGTGCCATACGAACTGAAAACCGGGTACTCGTAAAAATTCGCCGACACCGGCGTGATGAGCGTGTGCATGTACGACCCTGCGATGTGCGGATTTCCTGATGCATCACCAACAATACCGTTGCAGGTTTGATCCTGTTCACCACCCACCTGCCGGCTGATGCTCCATGCACCGGATGCGCTGCTGTATTTTCCCTGGAAAACATCCCAGAATCCGGAGCTGTTGAAAAGGCCCGGCGCGTAACGATCACTGTAACTGCTGAAGGTGCATTTGAAATGGCCACCGATAAAACAATCCGTCGGCGATGCGCTCACCGAACGTGCAGTCAATGGTGAATCTGAACTTTCCTGAACGCTCCAGCTGAGATTGCCGGAGAGATCGTATTTCGCAAGAAAAATTCCATTGCTGTACGTCGAGGTCAATGTGCTGGTTGATGTTCCGAAAAAAGTAATCGTTCCCTGGAAATCGCCGGTGAGATAAATTCCTCCTGCGCCATCGCTGTCAATGGAATTACCAATGTTCATTGCACCACCACCGATTTTCCGGAACCATTGCTCGTTGCCTGCTGCATCATACTTCACGACGAACACCGCGTTGAGCATGTTGTTCTGGTGCACCACATCGAAAGTAATGGTATCGGAAAATTGCCCGGTGATGTAAATTCCACCTGAAGCATCACAGTCTACATCGATCCCACGATCGGTTTGCCACGCAGAACCTTTTTTCGCCCAGAGAAAATTCCCGTTGCCGTCGAGCTTTGTGGTAAACACATCCACACTTCCGTTTTGACTGGAGAACGTAGTGCTGCCAAACGTAGCCGTTCCTGCGAACTCGCCGGTGACCACTACATTGCCCGCGTTATCAACCGCAATGCCGTTTCCGATATCTGCACCGGTCCCACCTGCACTTTTTGCCCAGAGGCAAACACCGGTATTATCGTACTTCGCAATGAAAATATCCTGTGCGCCTGCAGCCGTTATGCTCTGGCTCCCGAACGTGGCTGTGCCGTAAAAATATCCGGTGATGTAGCTGTTTCCAGATGCATCTGTTTTAACGGACAATGCACGATCGGAATTCACACCGCCGGCTTTTACGGCCCAAACGAAAACTCCGGTTGGATCGAGTTTGGTGAGAAATATATCATCAACACCGGAAGAACTCAATGTGTTCAACCCAAACTGGGCAGCAGTAGTGAAATAACCGGTGACGTATGAATTCCCTGCGGCATCAATGGAAATATCCATTCCTTCATCAATGGTTGGACCACCACCGTGCTGCATCCAGAATGTTTGCGCGGAAATTGTAACGGGAACAAACGAGACGGTCACAAGTAACCATATCCGCGCCCAATGCTTCAGAAAAAATACCATGAAAAAGATGTTTGCCGTTAGAAATATACGGTCTTTTTCTCTTTCAAACACAATATTATCAGCCACAAAGACGCCAGGACGCGAAGATTCACGAAGAAAATCCTTAGTGAGACTTAGTGCCCTGATGTTTTAGTGGCAACTTTTTAAGTTAACAATGGATTATTCTCCGGCAGGTTGCGGATTTTCTTCAGTAAACGAAGCGATAATTGCGTCCATTTTCTCCCGGTTCACGCCAAATTTATCTGTGGGCGTCCAGCATACAAGCTGGTAATAAAAATGCGGCGTTTCGATGCAGGTGAGCACAAATGTGGTGGGAACCCCATCGCGTTTTCCTTTGATGGTGGCCTGCAGAGCTTTCACGTCGTTCACCGCTATGGTGGCATTGACGTACATGCCCGCACTGTCCAGCGTACGCGTCGCGATTTTCATGTATGTGTCCAGGTCGTAATCCAGTCCGAACGAAGCGATTTTTTCTTTCGAGTCGTCAATCACCATCACCGAATAATCTTCCGTTTCGCTGTGGTATTGCAGTGATGCGTTGTCGTTGAAATAGGCCGGTTCAAGATCAGGTCGAAGCTCGAGCGAATAGTTACTTCCGTTCGATGATGCCACCGCCGCTTTCATCATGTTGTTCCGGCTATCGAAAATCAGCCAAACCACAAATCCGGCGAGAAGCAAGGCGAGAATGAGAAGACCTGCGCGTGTACGGGACATAATATGGTCTAAAAGTTAAAAAGTTTCTGGTTAACTCCGTGCAACCAGAAACTTTTTAACCAGAAACTTTTTCAAAACTAAAGCGTTCCTCTCCGCGCCTGCTCTCTCTCAATCGACTCAAACAGCGCCTTGAAATTTCCGGCACCAAATCCTTTTGCACCCATGCGCTGGATGATCTCGAAGAATAAAGTAGGACGGTCTTCAACGGGCTTGGTGAAGATCTGGAGGAGATATCCTTCCTCGTCGGCATCAACAAGAATCGCGAGTTTCTGCAACACACTGATGTCTTCATGCATCATGCTCATGTGCTTGCCCAGGCGGTTTGGAATGTCTTCGTAATATGCCGCTGGCGGAGCGGAAAGAAATTCCACACCGCGGGAACGAAGTTCAGTCACCGTTTGAATGATGTCATCTGTTGCGATAGCAATGTGCTGGCAACCCGATCCCTCGTAAAAATCAATATACTCTTCGATCTGCGATTTCTTTTTTCCTTTCGCCGGTTCGTTGATCGGGAATTTGATACGACCGTTTCCGTTCGACATCACTTTCGACATCAGCGCAGAATACTCCGTGGTGATTTGCTTATCGTCGAACGAAAGAAAATTCACAAAACCCATTACCTCCTCGTACCACTTCACCCAGGTATTCATTTCACCCCAGCCTACATTCCCTACCATGTGGTCGATGAATTTCAAACCGACAGGAGCAGGATTGTATGTCGATTCCCATTTTACAAATCCGGGAAGAAAAAGTCCTTTGTAATTTTTACGTTCTACAAACATGTGAACCGTTTCACCGTAGGTGTAAATCCCTGCGCGAACTGTTTCTCCGTGCTCATCTTTTTCCACAACCGGCTCCATGTACACTTTCGCGCCACGCTTCGTTGTTTCTTCGAACGACTTACGCGCATCATCCACCCACAGTGCGATCACTTTTACACCGTCGCCGTGCTTTTTCACGTGTTCGCCAATCGGGTTGTCGCTGGTTAACGCCGTCGTCAGCACAATCCGGATTTTATCCTGCGCCAACACATACGATGTGCGATCCTTCAATCCGGTTTCGAGTCCCGCATACGCGTACGACTGAAACCCGAAAGCTGTTTTATAGAAGTGAGCAGACTGCTTGGCGTTGCCCACATAAAATTCTACATAATCGGTTCCAAGCAACGGAAGAAAGTCCTGTGCTCCTTCGAAGATTTTTTCGAGACCGTATTCAACGTTTTTAATTTCTTTAGACATGGTAATGAATTTTAATGTGTGAATAATAGCGTGAAACTGTTTGTAAAAAACAGCTTACGACCACATCGCGCGGGAATGCGCAGAAATTAACTCTGGAACCATAACTCAAATTTACGAAAAAATGATGTGCAGATACGTCTTCCCTCAGCGGACTTGTCTTCCTCGGCTCCGTTCGGTCTGACAAGTGGTTTCAATACATAAGCGTTCCGTATACAACGATTCTCCACCACTCGTAACCCGACTCGCGATAGAGCTCACTTGTCAGACTGAGCGAAGCCAAAGTCTGACGGCATCATTCCACCCACGATTTATAATACTTCCCGTCATCAATCTTCATCGCATCTTCCGTGATCTGTAGCGGGCGGAACGTATCCACCATCACGGCCAGTTCCTGCGTTTCTGTCTGACCGATGCTGCGCTCCATCGCTCCCGGTGCCGGTCCGTGCGGAACGCCTTTCGGGTGAAGCGTGATGTGACCCTGCTCAATATTGTTGCGGCTCATGAAATCACCATCGACGTAATACAAAACTTCGTCGGAGTCGATGTTGCTGTGGTTGTATGGTGCAGGAATTGACTTCGGATGGTAATCGTACAATCGCGGACAAAATGAACAGATCACGAATGCGGATGTTTCAAACGTCTGGTGAACGGGTGGCGGCTGATGCACGCGACCGGTAATGGGCTCGAAATTGTGAATGGAAAATGCCCACGGGAAATTGTAACCGTCCCATCCAACTACATCAAAAGGATGCGTGGCGTACACAATGTCGTGCAGTGTATTTTCCTTTTTCACTTTGATGAGAAAATCACCTTTCTGGTCGTACGTTTCCAGTTCGGTTGGAAGTTTGAAATCGCGCTCACAGAACGGAGAATGTTCGAGATGCTGACCCGAAGTATTTTTGTATCGTTTCGGTGTATAGATCGGGTGGTGACTTTCCACGTAGAAAATTTTGTTCTCCGTGGTTTCGAATTCCATCTGGTAAATCATTCCGCGCGGGATCACGAGATAGTCGCCGTATTCAAACGGAATATTTCCCATGAATGTGCGCAGCTTTCCTTTTCCTTTGTGAATGAAAATCACTTCGTCGGCGTCGGCGTTCTTGTAAAAATAATCCGTCATGCTTTTCTGCGGAGCGGCGAGACCGAGCACTACATCGCTGTTCACGAGCATGGGTTTGCGGCTGTCGAGAAAATCTGCCGCTGGTTTTACCTGGAAACCCTGGAGCAGCAACGGCTTGATGTTTTTTGCCACAGCAATTTTCGGGGTTACATCCACCGATTTCAGAATTTCCTTGATCTGTGTCGGGCGGTGCGTATGATAGAGCAACGAAGAAAATCCGTGAAAACCTTCCGTACCGAACAATTGCTCGTAGTAAAACTTACCATCCGGACTTTTGTGAATGGTATGGCGCTTCTGGGGAATGTTTCCGACCTTATGATAAACCGGCATGAGTGTGCGTTTTAATTCATATCAAAGTTACGGAAAGCGGGCGGCGGAAAAATGATAATTATCATGCTGTATTGCCACGAAGACTCTAAGTCGCTAAGAACCACAAAGAACTTTGTGTGGCTTTGAGCCTTTGTGCCTTAGTGGCAAAATAATCACCCCTTCTTTTCCGCCTTGTACGCGATCGATTTACTGAAATGCGCCCCGCCGTAACTGCTCCCGCCCCTTACAGCCTTTCCTTCTTTACGCAGTTGCGCACGTTCTTCCGCAGGTAGTTCTGCATACGCACGGCATTCTTTCGAACAAAATTCTCCGTACTGCGCTTTGCAATCGTCGCACTGGATAAACAGCACGTGACAATCTGTGTTCCCGCAATTGATGTGATCGTCCCATTTCTTTCCGCACTGGTGGCAATGGGCAATCACATCGTCGGTGATGCGTTCGCCAAGGCGTTCATCAAACACGAAATTTTTTCCGATGAATTTCGAAGGAATATTTTCCTGTTTGATCTGGCGCGCGTATTCAATGATGCCACCGTAGAGTTGGTTCACATCGTTGAATCCGTGATGCTTCAGGAACGCACTTGCTTTTTCGCAACGGATTCCGCCTGTACAGTACATCAGAATTTTCTGATCTTCTTTTCCTTTCAGCTGGTCGAGCACAAGCGGTAATTCTTCGCGGAACGACTCCGACTGTGGCAACAACGCATTCTGAAAATGCCCGACTTCGCTTTCGTAATGGTTGCGCATGTCCACCACAATCGTATCCGGATCTTCCATGGCCGTGTTGAACTCTGCAGCCGTCAGGTGGTTGCCCACATTCGTTACGTCAAACGCATCGTCGGCCAGGCCGTCGGCAACAATCTTGTTCCGCACTTTAATGGTCATGCGGAAAAACGATTTTCCATCGTCTTCCACGGCAATTTTGAACGGAACGTCTTTGAATTCGGGATGCGAATCCACGGCTTTTCGGAGCGCGTCGAAATTAAATTCGGGAACACTCAGCTGCGCGTTGATGCCTTCGTGCGCCACGTAAATTCTTCCGAAAACATTGAGCGCGCTCCATTCCTTCCACAACGAATCGCGCATCGCCTGCGGATTCTCAATGATTACGTACCGGTAAAACGACAGCGTTACCCTCCGGAAGGTTTCTTCCATAAGGCGCTCACGCATTTCATTCCGGTTTACCCTGTTGTGCAACGATGACCTGGTTTAATGAACTGCAAAATTAGTTATAGCAGTCCACAACCGGAAATGAGAATGGTCATGTTGTACAAAAGAAAACGTCCCGTCATCTTGCGGCGACGGGACGTTCTTATCCGTTTCGAATATGCTATTGGAGCGCGTCGAGGTTCTGCAAAATCTGCGCTTCACTGGTTGTAGCCGGGTAAAGCGACGTGTTGTGATTTTCGGCGATGGTCACTTCGTTCGACGCGTAATAGAACTGACCGTTGATTTCTGCGATTGCGGTAAACGTTACGTCCAGTCCTTCTGGAAGCTTATAATACGGACCCGAAACGAACGAGCGGACAGCCGGGTCGAAGCGGTAAATTTGGCTGGCGAACTGGGAACCTTCCACCGTGATAAAAATCATGCAGTTTTCGCTGTTGAAGATATTCGGAACGGTAACCGAGAACGAAGTAAGCGTCCCGGGGATATTCATGAACTGGTCAACATTGCTCCAATGCAGTGAATCCAATGCAAACGCGTACGAATAACCGCCCGAAGAGTCGGAAACAACGGCTATAGGTGCTTGCATATTCACCGGTATAAAATCGTTCGCAATACCGAAACTGGAAGCGCGGAATTCATACATGTTTGGTGGTGGTGTATTTCCGGCCGGTATGGTTACGTTTACTGAGTTTGCTGAAGCCAGTTTCAATTCCTGCGTACCCTGGAAAGCCGTCACATTCACTTCGCCACCTGAAACCAATGGACGTCCGTTCGATGTGGTAAATCCACCCGAGAGGATCATGTCTTTTTTATTCATGACCTCGCGAACGTACACCGTAACACTTCCGGTTACCGGAAAATTATTCTGGTACACAAATGCATTTGGCGATACGGTTACCGTGGTTCCCTGGGCGCCGATAAAATAACTGCCCGAGGATACATTGAATGTAAACGACTGTAGTGCGGGAGCATTTTGAACGAAGAACGCATCCAGTGAACCATTGCTGTTTGTGCTGGTCGGATAGGTATTCTCCAATCCTTCTTCTTTTGAGCAGGATGCGATGAACAGGATTCCTGCCCCGATTGCAACCAGCATTTGTGGTTTTAATTTCATGATAGGGTACTTTTTATGATTTGTTATTTGCCGGTGTAAATGTCCGACTATTCTGTTGATGAGTGGCTATGCTTTTGGCAGAGGTCTTACGCGTTCAATGGTTGCTGGAATAACTCAGACTACGCAAAAGGATACATCACTGGCCGTTTAAAGATCGGGGAAGTGTTCTGCGGTATCAAACCAGGTTGAAGGATGATTTTACAGATCCAGTTGCCAGAATTCTGAGACGTGGTGTATAGCCGCCCTTCGTCAAGCTCAGGACAGGCGCCGCCGCAATGCACGCAAAGGAAACGCCGAGGTTGCTGGGTTAGGAGGCAAAGGGCGCAAAGGCAATCGCTTCGCGATTGTGTAACTTAAAGAATACAGGTCTGGCGAATTAACGGATTGTCCCGGATAGTTTTAAAATCTGTAGCGATCCGCTGGATCCTTCTAATCCGTGTTCGATTTTAAGAAATGCCTTTGCACTTTCCTTTGCGACCTCGGCGCCTTTGCGTCTATACACCTGCGCACGATCAGAAATCCTATTTACATTTACACTCATGGAAAAAATTCTCGTGGTCGGCTCTTCCGGGCAAATCGGGACCGAGCTGGTAGCAGAACTGCGAACGCGGTACGGACAGAACAATGTGGTTGCTTCGGATATCAAACCGGGCGGTGCTGAACAGACGCATCTTGGCCCGTACGAACAACTCGATGCACTGGATAAAGACAAGTTGTTTGAAGTCGTAAAACGTCACGGGATCACCCAGGTCTATCTCCTGGCTGCGCTGCTTTCCGCAACAGCTGAGCAGAAACCGATGTTCGCCTGGAAACTCAACATGGAAAGCCTTTTTCACGTGCTGGAACTGGCCCGGGAAAAACACATTCAGAAGATTTACTGGCCGAGTTCAATTGCCGTTTTCGGGCTTACCACGCCCCGCGAAAATACACCGCAATTCACTGTTATTGAACCAACTACGGTGTACGGAATTTCCAAACAAGCCGGGGAACGCTGGTGCGAATGGTACTTTAATAAGCATGGTGTAGACACACGAAGCCTGCGTTATCCCGGCTTAATTGGCTGGAAATCAGCGCCAGGTGGTGGAACAACGGATTACGCTGTACATATTTATCACGAGGCGCTGAAGCATAAAAAGTATACGAGCTTTTTATCGAAGGATACCACGCTACCGATGATGTACATGCCCGATGCGATTCGCGCGACGATTGAGATCATGGATGCGCCAGCAGAAAAAATCAAATTCCGTGGTGGATATAATGTATCAGGTATGAGCTTTTCGCCTGAAGACATTGCGGCTTCGATACGCGCTTTCATTCCTGAGTTCCAGTTAAGTTACGCGCCGGATTTCCGGCAGCAGATTGCCGACTCCTGGCCCAAAAGCATCAACGACCGTGAGGCGCGTGAGCACTGGGGTTGGAAACCGGAGTATGATCTTGAAGCGATGACCAAGGACATGCTTGTTAATCTTACGAATGTTTATGCCGGAAGCGTAACCCCGGGATAGGCTGAGCCGTACAATCCACAAATAGCGTTTCTATACGCACGTTCCCAATCAGAGTTGAATTAGTCGAAGTTTTTTCCGGGTTGATCGAAATTGTGGAACTGAAAGTGCGTAGTTTCGTTAAATTTCAGTAACGTTGGACTAGGGGACACGCCCCACAAACCGTTGGCAGATGAAGAAATTTATACTCTCCCTTATTGTAATATGTCTATCAACGGTCAGCTCACTTGCAGTTGCTCCTGAAGTTGGAGACACCAATAAAACAGACGCTGCAGGTAAGCGCCAAGGTTATTGGAGAGTTACGGCCGCAATGAAAAAAGTCACCGGCTGGCCAAGTCCAAACTCCGTGGTTGAAGAAGGTACATATACCAATTCAATGAAAACCGGAATCTGGATCGAGTACTATCCGACCGGTATCAAAAAATCAGAACTTACTTACGTTAACAACCGTCCAAACGGTCCGGCTAAAATGTACCACGAAAACGGAAAGCTTTCCGAAGAAGGTACGTGGGTTGGAACGCGATGGACCGGCCCGTACAAATTGTATTACGAAGACGGAACACCACGGCAGGAATTCAACTACAACTCGCTCGGTCAGCGCGACGGTGGACAGAAATATTACCACCCGAACGGCAAAGTGGCTATCGAAGTAACGATGAAAGCCGGTAAAGAAGAAGGTGTGAAGAAAGAGTACAATACAAACGGAGAGCTTACCCAGGAAACGTATTTCAACGGCGGTACAATCGACGCTTCTAAAACGAAGAACTACGAGCCGAAGAAACCAGAGAGCGTAGATGCTACCAAAGCACCGGAAGAAAAAGAGATGAAAGGAACTTCAAAAGCTCCTGATGCAGGCATGAAACCAAACACAGGTGCATTCACCGGTGAAGGTTACTGGATCCTGTACAAGAACGGCCAGATCACGATGAAAGGTACGTTCGCGAAAAAGAAACTTGTTGATGGCGAGGAAAGGATTTACGACAACAACGGAATCCTTATCCAGGTCAAATTATACAAAGGTGGAAAGTATGTTGGCGATGGCCCGCTTCCTACCGAAGGCAATACCAAGTAAATTCCTTCAGGAAAACTTAGAGAGAGTCCCGGCTGCAAACACGGGACTTTTTCTTTTTTTAAACGTACCGGCTCCTGTCAACTTCGGCTCCACTTCTTGTCACCCCGGCTCCGCTCGGTCTGACAAGTCGGCTCTATCCGAACCTGGGTTTAAGACCCGTGTTGAATCGTTGTTTACACGATACTCATGAGTTGAAACTACTTGTCAGGCCGAGCCCTTCAGCTTCGCTCTGGACAAGCTCGCCCGGGAACGTTGCTGGAATGAAAACGGTTGAAACCGTTTCACGAATGTGCTGTGAAGCTAACAGTATCCAACCGCTTCAGCGGTTTTCCATGAGGCCAAGCACACAACTGGTTTTTTCGTAACTTCTCTTTCCCAAATCATTTGCATGAAAACGAAATTTTTTCCTCTCCGTTTTTGCATTCACTTTTGCGGTGTCGCTGTTTCTTTTCCACTTCCCGGCGCATCATGCACATGCGGGTGATTATTCGGATATGGACATGAACAAAACCGACGCTGCCGGATTACGGCAAGGTCACTGGACAATAACCGCACTGATGATGAACCGCGAAGGTTATCCTTCTCCAATGGCTATTGTGCTGGAAGGAAACTACATCAACAATAAACGTGAAGGAACATGGATTGAATACTATCCGAACGGCAAGAAAAAATCAGAACTGATTTACTGGGACGATGTGCCTGACGGACTTTGCAAAACATTTTATCCCGATGGAAAAATATGCACCGAACTGAATTACGCAAACAGTCTCCCGAAAGGTGTTGGGAAAACATTTTATCCCGACGGAAAACTGTGGACGGAATTCACATGGAAAAACGGAAGGCTTGACGGGCCGGCGAAAACGTTTCACCCGAATGGAAAAGTGTGTGAAGAAGGAACGTGGGTGCACAACTGGTGGTCGGGTGAATATAAAATTTATTGAACGTCTTGTCCGCAGCGGTGTACAAATACATTGACGGCAAATTTACAGACAGCCTGAAAGTGAAATGATGAAAATTACGTTTACCATATTCCTGTTTTTCGTTTCGCATCTGCTCGTTGCGACAGAAACCGATACGATCAACCGTGTCGATTCGCTGGGCAAGCGGCAAGGTTACTGGAAAATAACCGCCGCGATGAAAAATCAACAGGCGTATTATCCTTCACCCGATGCGCTCATTGAAGAGGGCGGTTACCTGAACAGTATGAAAACCGGTACGTGGATTCAGTACTGGCCCAGTGGAAACATGAAATCCCGGATGCAGTATGCGAACAATCGTCCCAACGGAGCCACAACGTTCTATTTTGAAAATGGACATGTCAATGAAACCGGAACGTGGAGAGGAACGCGCTGGATTGGTGAATACCGATCGTACCACACGAACGACACTTTGAAATGGTTATTTAACTATAATCCGATGGGGATGCGTTCCGGGATGCAATATTATTATTGGCCCAATGGAAAATTGCAGATGAGCGTGAACTACGTGAACGGAAAAGAAGATGGCTGGCGACGGGAATATAACGATGGTGGAACATTGGTAAGAGAAATGTATTTCAGTATTTATCCCGACAGTTGCAAGACGATTAATTATCCGTCGAATAAACCGCCCTACATTGACGACTATGGCGATGGAGATCCCACAGGTCCGGGCGGCAAAGAAGAAGAGAAAGAGAATTACTCTGACCCGGGAATGAAATGGAGGTGTCCTCCTGATTGCGAATGCGAAGGAAACAAAATCATCAATGGCCAGGTGCACCGGTACGATACCAATGGCTTGTTGATACGGATAGAAATTTACAAGAACGGGAAATACGTGGGTGATGCGCCGATTGACGAATAAACTTCGCAACCGTTTTTGGGAATTCCCCGTTCCCGCACTTCACCCGAATCTGCTAACTTTGTGCTTCCGGTTTTCGGGTTCTGTTTTTGTCGGTTCTCGATACACAATCAGCAATTTTGTCATCTCGAGTGATTTGAGGGACGAAAATTGTATCGAGAGGGACAAAATTGCTGATTGCTACTCGAACTGACAAAAAACAGAATCAACACCCGGAACCGTTGAACCAGCAAATTTTATGCAACCACTCCATCTCTACAACACATTAACCCGGAAGAAAGAACTCTTCACACCGCTCGATCCACCCTTCGTAGGATTGTACGTGTGCGGGCCAACCGTGTACAGTGATGTGCATCTCGGAAACTGCCGCACGTTTGTGTCGTTTGATTTGTTGTACCGCTATTTGAAATTTATCGGTTACAAAGTGCGTTACGTGCGCAACATCACCGACGTGGGCCATCTCGAAAGCGACGCAGATGTGGGTGAAGATAAAATTGCGAAGAAAGCGCGGCTTGCACAACTCGACCCGATGGAAATTGTGCAGCGCTACACCGTAGGTTTTCACGAAGTGATGACCATGCTGAATGCGCTCCCGCCAAGTATTGAGCCAACGGCAACCGGGCACATCATTGAACAACTCGAAATGACGCAGACCATTCTGAAAAATGGTTTTGCCTACGAGAGAGACGGCACCGTTTATTTCGACGTCGAAAAATACGCGAAGCAATATCCGTACGGTGCACTTTCCGGTCGTTCTCTCGAAGACCAGTTGGAGAATACCCGCCGGGATCTCGAGGGACAGGAAGAGAAAAAAGGGCGTCTCGATTTTGCGCTCTGGAAAAAAGCAAAACCCGAACACCTCATGCGCTGGAATTCTCCCTGGGGAGAAGGTTTTCCGGGATGGCATATCGAATGTTCTGCAATGAGCCGGAAATATCTTGGCGATACATTCGACATTCACGGTGGCGGAATGGATTTGATTCCGACGCACCACACCAATGAGATTGCGCAAAACGTAGGATGTTGTTCAACATCTCCCGTGAAATATTGGGTGCACACAAACATGCTTACGGTGAACGGACAGAAAATGTCGAAGTCGCTGGGGAATTCGTTTTTACCGATTGAATTATTCACCGGAAAAAAACTGGATCCCTCCTCGCCTTCTGCATCGCCGTACGAAGCAATCATGGGCGATAAACACCCGCTGCTCGACAAAGGATATTCCCCAATGACGATCCGCTTCTTCGGTTTGCAGACGCATTATTCCAGCACGCTCGATTTTTCCAACGAAGCATTGACCGCTTCCGAAAAAGGATTCCGCAAGCTGATGGAAGCCATGCGCACGATTGAGAAAATTGTTCCGGCAGAAAAATCAACGTACGACGTGAACGCATTTCGTCAGCGTTGTTTTGATGCGATGAACGACAATCTCAATTCGCCGATCCTGGTAGCGGAATTGTTTGACGGCGTGCGCATCATCAATTCTTCACGCGACGGCAGCGAGAAACTTACCGCACCCGACATTGCATTGCTGAAGACAACCATGAATGAATTTATTCATGAAGTTCTCGGGTTGAAAGACGACGTTGCTGAAAATGCAGGAAGCGCCACCGACGGCCTGATGCAGCTGATCATAAAAATCCGCTCAGAGTCGAGAGTGAAAAAAGATTTTGCAACATCTGATCTCGTACGCGATGAATTGGGCAAACTGAACATCGTGCTCAAAGACAGTAAAGACGGAACAAGCTGGGAAATAAAATCATGATCATGATTGCGACTAAAAACATTTTCAAATCCCTGGTCGCCGTTGCGGCTTGCCTGTTCCTCGTTACCGGAACTGTTGTGAATACTGGCTGCAATGATGCGCCAGTGATCACCGACACAGGTTCCGTAAACACACCCAAAGTTCCGCGTGTGCCGTCGCCTGCGTTCAATGCAGACTCTGCTTACAAGTACATTGAAGCACAGGTTGCGTTTGGCCCACGTGTGCCGGGAACACCGGGACATGCAGCATGCGCGAACTACATCACGGAGAAATTAAAATCGTTTGGACTTGCCGTTACTGTTCAGGAAGCGCCTGCTACATTGTACACCGGGCGCGCAATCACGATGAAAAATATCATGGCGCAGTACAAGCCGGAACGCACAGACCGCGTTTTGCTGGTTGCACACTGGGATACGCGACACATCGCTGATCGCGATACCGACACCAGTTTCATGAGCAAACCAATTGACGGAGCCAACGACGGCGGAAGTGGTGTTGCTGTTCTCCTCGAAATTGCACGTGTCATTGGCGAAAAAGATCCGAACATCGGCGTTGATTTTCTTTTCGTAGATGCCGAAGATCATGGTCAGCCCGGCGGTTCGAACGAATCGTGGTGTCTCGGTTCACAATACTGGGCACAGAATGTAAAATCGGATTACGTGAAAACTGTACGTTACGGAATTCTCCTCGACATGGTTGGTGCCAAAGGAGCCGTGTTCCCGCGTGAAGGAACGTCGATGTATTACGCTTCGAATGTTGTACAAAAAGTGTGGTCATCGGCAGCGAACCTTGGTTACGGACACATGTTTGTAAACAGCGTCACCGGCCAAACGATAGACGACAATCTTTTCATCAGCAAAAAAGCAGGTCTTCCGTGCATTGACATTGTGCATTACGATCCGGCCGAACAGGATTACGGACCAACACATCACCGGCATACGGATAACATGGATAACATTGATACGGCAACGTTGGGTGCGGTTGGGAAAGTTGTTTTGGATGTTATCTACAACGAGAAGGTAAAATAGTTTCGGGTTAGATAGTTTCGGGTTGCAACCCTCTTCACTGTGTTTCAAAGTTAGATTTTGTCTACACTCAACATTGAAACACGGTGAGCCAAACCCAACCAGAAACTTTTTAACCCGAAACCCGCAACATCTTCGCACTACACTTATGAAGCTATTCCGCATTCTCTCCTGGTCGTTGTTAGCCCTCGCACTCATTTTCCGTCTCGCCCATTTTCCCGGCGCCGCGTTATTGTCAATCATATCCTGTTTTCTTCTTTTGCTTCATACAATCATCTTCTCCGCGAAAAATCACAAAACAAATCTTCCCGATTCGTTGATGCACGCCACATTTACTTCGTGGACCCTCTACCTGCTTTTTCGCATCCAGTATTGGCCATACACCGGTCACCTGTTTACCGTTGCGTGCTTGTTTACAATCGCCTGGCTGATCCTTCATTTCTCAAAAAACGAAAAAATAAGAGCGTCTCAAATTGTTCTCGTTATTTTCGTCGCTGCATCGCTTGTGATTGCATTCACACCAACATACCGCATTTATTATTTCTTCAATTTAAACAGCACGTTGTATTCGGATTCACGTCACTACGATTACCGCGCATGGGACAAATACAGTTGGTTCCTGTACGTCTCAGGAAAACAGGAGGAAGCGCTCGAAGCGAACCGCCAGGCCCAGGTTGCCGCAAATGAGTGCATACAATGGCCCGACCAAGAAGATGCGGTCACCTATTCGAAAGTGATTACGGTTCACGGGCAATTGATGCAGGCAGGGCTATGGGCCAGTTATCCGTAACCCTTGAACACCCTTGCTAACCCTCAAAGGGTTATATGGCTTTGAGGGTTAGCAAGGGTCGACGGCTTACAATATTTTTCCGTTCCATACGACTATCCTTTAGTCCAGAAGTTCATCCATGTTTTACGCACTTGCCATTCTCATTGTACTTACGGTTGTGATCATGCTGTTCATGCAGCAACCCAAATTCGGCAAGCTTCCTTCGGGCGCGCGACTCGAACGCATCAAACAATCGCCCAATTTCCGCGATGGAAAATTTCAAAACCGCAGTCACACTCCTGATCTCACCGACGGTGCGAATTACTACACGGTGCTCCGCGATTTTATGTTCAAAGCGAAACCGCGCCGCACTCCTGTCGATGAAATCCCTCACGTAAAAACCGATCTGAAAAATTTGCCCGCAGATAAAGACGTGCTCGTCTGGTTCGGACACGCTTCATACTTCATGCAGATCGATGGAAAGAAAATTCTCGTCGACCCGGTTTTGAGTGGAGCTGCGTCGCCGCTTTCATTCACTACGCGCGAGTTCAAAGGAACTGGTGCGTATACGGCGAATGAAATTCCGGAGATCGATTATCTTTTCATCTCGCACGATCACTGGGACCACGTCGATTACCAAACACTTGTTGCGCTGAAACCGAAAATCAAAAAAGTGATTTGCGGTCTTGGCGTTGGTGCACATTTCGAAGCGTGGGGTTACGATCCTGCCATTATCTCGGAGCACGACTGGAACGAAGATGTGGCGCTCGACAATGGATTCTCGGCGCACACCGTTCCTGCGCGACATTTTTCCGGCAGAGGATTTTCGCGGAATCACTCGTTGTGGACTTCGTTCGTGCTTCAAACTCCGTCGATGCGCATTTTCATTGGCGGCGACAGTGGTTACGACACGCATTTCGCAGAAGCAGGAAAAAAGTTCGGCGGGTTTGATCTTGCGATTCTCGAAAATGGTCAGTACGACAAGAGCTGGAAATACATCCACATGATGCCCGACGAAGTTTTGAAAGCCGCCAAAGAGTTAAACGCGAAACGGGTGTTCCCGGTGCACTCGGCGAAATTTGCGCTGGGCAATCATCCTTGGGATGAGCCGTTGAAAAAGATCTCCGGGTTTAATCAAACCGAAAAACTGGCGATGATCACACCGATGATTGGAGAGCCGGTTAATCTGAAAGACGATTCGCAGCGGTTTGGGGAGTGGTGGGTGAGCGTTAATTAACCCTGGGGGAGTAAGTGCGCAAGGGTCCTAACGCTGAAAGGGCTAAAAGCCTTTTGAGGGTTCACACCCTTCCCATTAAAAAAGTACGCAAGGGTCCTAACCCTGAAAGGGCTAAGAGCCTTTTGAAGGTTCACACCCTTCCCATTAAAAAAGTACGCAAGG
>DATHKF010000416.1:0-2595 GCA_035489505.1 Bacteroidia bacterium
CGTATCCCAGCTTTTCGTTGAGTCACAGTCTCCATATTTGTCGAACCACGAGATGCGTGCAATCGAACTGTCGGTGTATTTTCCAACCCATTGCCCGGTCTCCACGTGCTTCGCGGAATACATTCCCGTGACTACGATCTGCATGGCGGTGTCGTATTCGTAATACGAGCCATGTACACCGAGCCAGGAATTCAGGTAATACTTTTGCAGCACCACTTCGTTGGAATCGTAGACTATCATCAGGCCATCGTAATGTCCATCGCGCCAGGTTTCCAGGGAACGGATTTCTCCATCCTTGTAAGTAGTCCACACGCCTTCTTCAATGGGATAGTGATAAGTCACGTTGTTGCCGTTTGCTTTTCCAATGCGGTACGATTTTATATTCATCCAATTCCTGCCCACGTATTCTGTCCGCCTGTGCATACGCATTCCGGCACTGTCTTCGTAAAACTCATCGAGGTACCAGATACTTCCTTCACTGAACGTGGTGTCAACCGCGTACCACGCATATTTTGCGGAAGGAATGACTGCGTAATGATGAAACGTACGTAAGTGTGTATGCTTCGAAGAAAATTCCAGTATCACTCCATCACGGACACGGCCAACGATGGTATCACTGGATATATCACGAATGGAGCCAGTGAATTTCTTTTTTCCTTTATAAACAATCACGGCAACAACACCGGTGAAAGGATCATAAGAATGTTCCAGTTCCCTGGCCGTATATTGTTTTTTGGAATCGTAGGGTTTCAACCGCAACTCTTCGAGCGTCGCAGAAATATTTTCCTGTGAAAAAACCGAACGGCTGAACAGGCACAGAAAAACGACAAGGCAGAATCGCATTATTTTTCTCCGGGTTGAACCCCGAAAAGATACGGGTTTATTCGTCCTCGCGGATTGCGGGCCACGGTATAGTTCCCTGTTCAAATTTCGTATAGCGTAACGGCCATTCTTGCTGGTATGTGAATGTGCGCCTGAAGTAGCTGCATGGCAGTTCCGGTGGCAGGCATTTGGATGTTTCCTGCAGCGTAACTTCATACGAATCCGGTCCTTCGCTCATTTCAATGATGTGTGTCCATGGACTGTATTTGTACACCGGCGACAGAGTTATTTCCGGGTAGATTTTTTTCAGTTGCCGTTCTACCCAGGCGCGGTTTACCATGGGCGGACATTTGTATGTAAGTCCTGTGGCAAGCGAAGCGTACGCGTCTCTCCGGACAAATTCCATTCCAACCGCAGTAAGCAAAGAATCAACGCGGTCGTTTCTTTCCCATCCGGCATCTTTAAAATCCGGATCTGCATACAACGGAAGATAAATTTCCACGAGTGCCGTGCTGTCGGGATGCCAGGGGCTGGACAGCGGATGATATTGATAATGATACGTCCGGAAATCGGCGAGAGTATCGGCCAATCCGTTGTACAATGCACGCATGCCTTCGGCAAAATTGAACAGGAGTTCCTGCGGATAACGGATACTGTCATACCACTGTGAGGTCGGTTTGCTTACCGCCATCATCGTGAGGTAATACGCATCAACACGGCACATTTCGTTGATTGAATCGCAGAATTTGGAACCGCCTTTCCCTGTTGGACATGGCGTGCTTTGGCTTCGCAGGAAAGTCGCGAAAAGTGTCAGTATCAGCGTCAGTATCAGGATACGGGTTGCCATCATGTCGACGATGTTAAATCAGGTGGTATTCCATAAATATCGGGCGAAGAACCCAGACTGACACAGACACTGAAGCTGGCACTGATCCTGCCACTTAGCACGTCTGCGCTTCCCCGTTCAGCCCGCCGAAACTGCCATTCGTCCCAGAGAACCTTCGTTTAGGCAAATCGTGCAGAATTCAGCGGTTTTATTGCGTAAAATTGCCCCTTCTAAACCAGATGATATGAAACGATTTTTGACTGTTGCAGCGGTATTTTTTTCACTCGCTTCTTTTGCACAGTTTGTGGGCAATGGATCTTTTTCAGGGGCTAAACGCTCGTATCTCGATGATGGTGCATGGGCACCACGCGAACACAATGTCGATTTTCAACACATGCGTCTTGAAGTTTCGTTCGAAACGTCAACAGGTCTCGTGAAAGGAAAAGTGACTCACCGTTTTTCTCCGCTGCGGTCAAGTGTCGATTCGATCTGGGTTGATGGCGTAAGCATGCGCATTCTTGAATCGACATTGAACGGTAAACCCGTTACAACACGCGTTGAAAAAGAAGGTCTGTGGATTTTCACCGGCCGCCCGTTGCTGTACGGAGAAAAAGACAGTCTCACGCTCGTTTACGAATGCAATCCGCGCCGTGGTTTGTATTTCATCGGGTGGAATGATCCTGCGGGAATTTGCCGCAAACAAATCTGGAGCCAGGGACAAGGTATTGATAACCGAAGCTGGATTCCGTTCTACGATGAAATGAATGACAAGATCACGACTGAGATGATCGTCACATTCGCATCGGAATACAAAGTACTGTCGAATGGGGTGAAGTTGAAAGAGAAAGACAACAAGAACGGAACGAAGACCTGGCATTATAAAATGAGTCACCCGTATGCTCCGTATCTCGTGATGCTGGGCATTGGAATGTTCGAAGTGAAAGAAA
>DATHKF010000417.1:0-9421 GCA_035489505.1 Bacteroidia bacterium
ACAACGTTCTGGTTTACGGTTACACCAAGACCGTAGCGAAGTAATTCAAAATACTCAAAGAAAAAACCCTCTCGTCGGCCAGCCTGACGGGAGGTTTTTTTCTTGTTCCACGTGGAACGATTACAGTGCGCAGTAAAAATCAGTGCGCAGTACGCAGTGAGAAAAACTCCGGCATTCTACCCGATGATCTTTGATTTTTCTCCTTCGCACTACTCCCGTTTCGGAACCATAATGACTGCAGCGGTCAGCGTTAACTGGGAACTGCGCACTGATACACTGCGCACTATTTTCATTCGACTTCCCTCTCTTCCGGAATACAGTAGCTCCCCCCGTCTGCGTTCACTGCGTACTGACAAACCGCGCACTAATTTTCCTTCGCTTTCCCTTCCGGAATACAGTAGCTCCTCCCGTCTGCGTTCACTGCGCACTGCGTACTGACAAACCGCGCACTAATTTTCCTTCGCTTTTCCCCTCTTCCGGAATACAGTAGTTCCTCCCGTCTGCGTTCACTGCGTACTGTGCACTGACCAACTGCGCACTGTTTCCACCTTCGCTTCATAGGACAGTAGCTCCGCCTTCCCGCCTCCTGCCTTCCTCACACCATTCTATCAACCGGCCCTTCCTCCAAAGACACAGTAGCCCTACCTCCCGTCCCTGCATACTCACCAACATAAAACTCCTACTCTCCGGTCGTAACTGCGCACTGCGTACTGACAAACTGCGCACTCTTTCCTTACCTTTGCGCCCATGTCAGTACACGGAGAATACGATGTAATCGTTGTTGGTGCCGGTCACGCCGGTTGTGAGGCTGCCGCTGCTGCCGCAAACATGGGGTCGAAAGTTTTGCTCGTAACCATGAACATGCAGACCATCGCACAGATGAGTTGCAACCCGGCTATGGGTGGTGTTGCCAAAGGACAGATCGTCCGGGAGATCGATGCCTTGGGAGGCTACTCCGGAATTGTGACCGATAAAACCGCCATCCAGTTCAGAATGCTTAACCGGTCGAAAGGCCCGGCGATGTGGAGCCCACGGGCACAGTCCGACCGCTGGCGTTTCGCAGAAGAGTGGCGACTGATGCTGGAGCAAACTCCGAACCTCGACTTCTGGCAGGACATGGTTTCCGGATTGATCGTCGAAGACGGCAAGGCCTGCGGTGTGATCACCGGCATGGGGCTTGAGATCCGGAGCAAGGCAGTCATCCTGACCAACGGAACTTTCCTGAACGGGAAGATTCACATCGGCGAGAAGAATTTTGGCGGCGGAAGAACAGGGGAGAAGGCGGCCACCGGAATTACGGAGCAACTCGTTTCCCTGGGCTTTGAAAGCGGGCGGATGAAGACCGGAACACCACCGCGTGTGGACGGCCGTTCGCTTGACTATTCCAAAATGGAAGAACAGGCTGGCGACGAATCACCGGAGAAATTTTCATACTCATCAGAGACATCGGCGCTCACTACGCAGCGTTCGTGCTATATCACCTATACCAATTCCGAGGTTCACGAGATCCTGAAAACGGGCTTTGAAAAATCACCCATGTATGCCGGACGGATCGAAGGACTCGGCCCAAGATATTGTCCGTCGATCGAGGATAAGATCACCCGTTTTGCAGACCGTACACGCCACCAGATTTTCGTGGAACCTGAGGGCTGGAACACCGTGGAGGTATACGTCAATGGGTTTTCAACCTCGCTTCCGGAAGACGTCCAGATGAAAGCGTTGAAGAGCATTCCCGGTTTTGAGAACGTAAAAATGTTCCGTCCGGGTTACGCCATCGAGTACGATTATTTCCCGCCCACCCAGCTTGATCTCACGCTGCAAACCAAACGCGTGGCGAATCTTTATTTCGCCGGACAAATCAACGGAACCACAGGATACGAGGAGGCGGCCTGCCAGGGACTTATGGCCGGAATCAACGCGCACCTGAATGTGATGGGTAAAGCACCGTTCATCCTGACGCGATCCGATGCTTACATCGGCGTGCTGATTGATGACCTCATCACCAAGGGAACGGAGGAGCCGTACCGGATGTTTACGTCCCGTGCCGAATACCGGATTCTATTGCGCCAGGACAATGCCGATGTCCGTTTAACCCCCAAAGGGTATGAGTTGGGGTTGGCTTCTCAGGCGAGGTTGGACCGTGTCCTGCAGAAGATCAAAAACGCAGACGCAATCATCCGCTTTCTTCGCGAACAATCTATAACTCCCGAGGAAGCCAATGTATTCCTGCAGTCGATTGAAACCAGTCCGCTCACGCAAAAGGTCAAGCTGACATCTGTATTATCACGCCCAGGAATCACGATCTGGGATCTGGTAACGATCAGTGAACCGGCCCGTGCATTCCTTTCCGCTTACGGAAAAGAGGACATTGAACAGGCCGAAATCAAGATCAAGTATGAGGGCTACATCCAGCGCGAAAGTGAACTGGCCGATAAAATGCTCCGGCTCGATTACGTAACGATCGAGGAGGACATGAACTACAATCAGCTTGCTTCGCTGTCCAAAGAAGCGAAAGAAAAACTCACGCGCTTGCGTCCACGATCCTTGGGCCAGGCGTCCCGCATCAGCGGAATTTCACCAGCCGATATCTCGGTTCTGATGATTTACATGGGCCGATAAAATACACTTCTAATTCAAGGTTGATAACCGTTCTGCTTCAGGACGGTTATTTTTTTGTTCAAAAGTGCCGACTGGACTTTTGCATGAAAAACAAATAATTTGATACATTTATATAATTAAAAATTATTCAAATAATGTGACATACAATAAGTTATCATACTTCAATCAAGCAATTTCAAATCATTATTATGCACAATATATGTTTCACGTGGAACAACCAATATTTGTGAATAATTGAATGAAAAATAATAACAATAATTTACTCATAATAATCAGTAAATCAGTATAATTGTACTACTTTTAAAATAAAATATGAACGATTTTCAACTGATTGACCAGAAAAAATGCCCGGTGTGTGATTCCGATAAAAAATCGCTGTTTCTGAGTTGTCTTGACAATACCGTTAGCAAAAAAACATTTGACCTGCAGGAGTGCGGCGTGTGCGGATTTGTTTTCACGTCTCCACGTCCACAGAATTCGGACCTGGGCGCGTTTTATGAGTCCGATGAATACATCTCTCATTCGAACACTAAAAAGGGAATTGTAAGCCGACTGTATCAATCTGTGCGCAATCGTACACTGAAGCAGAAACTTCAGTTGATCGGTTCACGCCAGGCGAAAGGACAGCTGCTGGATATCGGCTGTGGCACAGGAGAGTTTTTAAACGCAGCCCAGCTCGATGGTTGGAAAGTCCGCGGAATCGAACCCGGCGACAAAGCACGCCAGGCCGCTAAAGAAAATTACAATCTCGATGTTCAGCCCGAAGAGTCCCTGAAACAAATTGCTCCGGAAAGCATGGACGTGATCACGATGTGGCACGTACTCGAACATGTGCCGGATCTTGCTGGTCGTCTCCAGGAACTGAAAAGCATTTTGAAAAAAGACGGGTTGCTCATCGTGGCTGTTCCAAACAGAAATTCTCACGATGCCGCACACTACGGAAAACACTGGGCCGCGTACGACGTTCCGCGCCACCTCTGGCATTTCCGTCCGCAGGATATCCGTGCACTGTTTGCGCCACACGGTTTCGAGGTTAAAGAAGTTCTCCCGATGAAATTCGACAGCTACTACGTTTCCATGTTGAGCGAAAAATATTCCACTGGAGCAATCCGGTATTTCGCGGCTTTCCGCCGGGGATGGATTTCCAACTCGCGCGCCGGAAAGGAAGCCTGGTCGAGCCAGATTTACGTGCTGCGTAAGAAGTAGCCATCCTTCGGCTCCGCTCAGGATGACAAGCATTGGATAGGGCCAACTTGTCATCCTGAGCGGAGCCGAAGGGGAGCTAAAAAAATTACGGCATTGCCACGGGGCGGCTGAGTTGAAGTTTCTTTCTTTGTCATGGTAAGCAAGAAGAACCCAACTGCCGCCCCACTTTTTTACAGACACTTCAGCTATGAGCTCAACGCACGACAACGAACTTTCCTGGATTCTCAATCACCTCGGCGAGGACCGCGAAAATTATTACCAGGCAGTAAATGCCCCCATCGTTCTTTCTTCGAATTTCTGCTTCAGGTCGGTGAGCGAGATGCGTACGAAATTGGAAAGGGAACTGGAAACCCCATTTTATACGCGCGGTTACAATCCAACCGTGGGAATACTCCGCAAGAAGATCGCGGCACTCGAAAAAACAGAGGACGCAATTGTTTTCGCGAGCGGATCAGCGGCCATCGCGGCGGCGGTCATGTCGGTGGTGAAAGGCGGCGATCACGTGGTTTGCGTGCAGAAACCATACAGCTGGACAAACACGTTGATCTCTTCTTACCTCGCGAAATACGGCGTAGAATCAACTTTTGTGGACGGCCGAAATGAACAGGATATTTTTGCCGCAGTCAAGCCAAACACAAAGCTGATTTATCTCGAAAGTCCGAATTCGCTCACGTTTGAACTGCAAAACATAACCGCGATTACTAATTTCGCAAAAACGAAGAAGATCACCACGATTATCGATAACAGCTACTGTTCTCCACTCAACCAATCGCCGGCGGAAATGGGAGTCGACATCGTTGTTCACTCGGCCACCAAATACCTGAACGGGCACAGCGATGTAGTTGCGGGTATTGTCGCTTCCACCAAAGCGCATTGCGATAAAATGATGGCTGAAGAATACATGACCATCGGCGGGATCATTGGCGCGCACGATGCGTGGCTCATGATCCGCGGGTTGCGTACGCTGGAATTGCGCGTGAACCGTTCGTCTTCATCCGGGCAACACATTGCCGAGTGGCTGGAACAACATCCTACTGTGGAACGTGTGATTTATCCAACGCTGAAAAGCAATCCGCAATACGATCTCGCGAAAAAACAAATGAAGCAGGGTGGGGGATTGCTCTCGGTAATTCTCAAAGCGAAAGATGTGGCCGCAGTCGAGACGTTCTGCGATTCGCTGCAGTATTTTCTCATTGCTACAAGCTGGGGCGGACACGAATCTTTGGTATTACCAATCTGCGCCTTGAAAGCATCAGCCAGTTTGAGCAGCCAGTTGCCGTGGAATATGGTGCGGCTTTATATTGGACTGGAAGATCCCGAATTGCTCAAAGCAGATCTTGCGCAATCGCTCAAGCACATTTCGGCGTAGACCTAATGCTTTTCGCGGATGAACCACGCGATGCCAAACTGCAGGCAAATATTGTGCGTGCGTGGAGAAGAAAAATTCGTGATCTCATTTGGAAGAATATTCCGCCGCAGAATCGGATTGATCGACCATGAAAGCCGCGAACGGATCATGAAGTGTTGCCCGATCAGGAAATGAACTCCACCCAACAGGCTGAGATCGTAATAATCCATCACAATAGGATTGAGCGCAACCTGGTCTCCGTTTCTTCTCATCACCGGAGCGAGAAGTCGTGCAAAGGATAAACCGGCTTCCAGTCCACCCGTTCCGTTCCGCGAGACTTTCAGGTTTTCCCAACGATAAAGCAGCGGCACTTCTACATAGTGCAAAGTAAGACTCACGCGATCGGGATTGTCGTCCTGCGCTCTTCGTATGCCGCCCTTTTGAATGTAATTGATTTCAACCTGCGCATAATTGCGGTTGTTGTCGCGGCGCGTAATAATCATTCCGCCCGTTACAGTGAGTTTGCTCATCCCGGAATTAGAAAACCCCGGTATCGTGGTGAGGGCACCTCCAGCCTGAAATCCGACATTAAAGCGCGGCTGTGCATGGAGAAGGCTTCCGGTGAGAAGGAACAATGCGAGGATGAATCGGTTCAGCATAAGAATGGTTGGTCAGCTAACGTCAAAAATACAAGAAGTATGCCGTGAACGGACAAACAGTTGATTTGTTGGGAAGAGAACGTGAGGGGGTGCCCCAAAAATGCCCGCCGGATATTTTTAGCTTTCAAGTAAATGCGTAGCATCTGAATCCTCAATCTGATCAAATGAAAAAGCCGCGCATAGGGCCACTCTTGTAAGTGACCTCGCGCGCCGAAATGTCTAACTTTTTGATGGAAGATATAGACCAGATTTTACAAATCCATTGTCAATCTTCAATCCCGATACTGAATGGAATATAAGGACGGTAAAGAAAACGAGCGATTTCCGGTTTAGTTAATTGCTCTCGTGCTTCTTCTTCCTCTATTTCATTCGCCGCTAAGTTTACCTGTTTTAGATTGGGCAATTGATTCAGGATCCGGACATCTGAAATCTTGTTTTCGTATAAGTTCAGGTACTCCAGGTTCTTTAAGTTTTCCAGGCCGTCCAAACTTTCTATCTCGTTTTCGGAAAGGTCAAGCCATTTTAAATTCGTTAGTTTATTAAGGTTTTTAATTACTGAAATACTTTTGTACTGGAGATTCAATTTTTCCAGGTTCGGGAGTTGGTCAAACAAGGTGGTAGTCTCCAAATCAATTTGACCTGGAATCAATACTTTCAGCTTTTCCAGTTTCCCGATATGAACCTTGTCGCCTGATTCCAGCTTCAATTGCTCGAGGTTGGGAAACTGTTCCAGCATATAAACTTCCTGACCTTCATCAACAGATAAGATCAGGATTTTAAGCGATTCCATGGTGGAAATCCGGTTCACGTCAAATCCCTCGCCCGTTACCAAATCCAGGAACTCCAGTTTTTTCAGTTGGTGTAATCGGTCTACAGGGCAAGAGCAATGCAACTCCAACCGTTCCAATTCGGTGAGCGACTCAATTCCGGTAATTGTCATGTGATCGCCACTCAACTCCAGATTCCGCATGCTTTTCAGTGCGGAAACATCCACAATCAAGGGTTGTTCTGGCTCCGTTTCAAGGTCTAACGACCAACATAATTTTTTCAGCGACCCAAGCGTTAAGACATTTTGGGCTACTTCAACAGAATTTAAGGACCGAAGGTCTACCTTTTCCAATGCTGTAAACTCACTTATTAACCCGAGGTTTTGAATGTCTTCCTCAAACAAATCCAATTCTTTTAACTGATGTTTCAACGGCAGCAACACCTTCAAATCTCCAAGCATTTTATGTTCATGAAAAGATTTTGTCTGGATTGTTTCCAGCTGCGTAAATTCAGCGATGCAATCGTACTGTTCTACTTTACATTCCTCGAATACGAGTGTTTTAATCTGGTGCGCCACCGACAGAAAATCGCCCAGGTAAACTGTTCCCTTGTCAAACTCCAAAGTTTCCAGCTGCCGGAAGTGTTTTAAACAATCGGTGTTGTTGGTCAGGGATCCCTGGAAATTGATGTGCACCAGGTAATGTGCAATAGAACCAAGCTGCTGCAGATCGAAAGGAAAGGTCTCTTCCGGAACGAACTCATATCTGCCGACTCTCCCCACAACGCAATTTTCAATATAAAAATCTGCTGCCTGCTCAATCGCAAACGCGGTATCATGAATTTGCGTCTCCGAATCGATCTCCAATTTATCCAACTGCGTGAACTGGGGAATGTTTCGAATACTCTTGATAACGCAGTGTTCAAGTTGGATATTACTGACATTTTCGGAAATGGGAATAAACACGTCCAGGCTCTCCAGGTTCATTTCATCCAGACAGATGCGAATAAAACGCCTGCCGGGAAGCGCTTCGTGTACAATATCGTCTTCCGATTGCTGAATCCTTACATTCGTTAAGCGCAGGTCATAAAGATTGGGAAAAAGGTTTATTTCATAGAAGTTACTGATCGTACAGTTCGTCAGGAAAAGATGATCGAGTTTGCCGGTTAGCGCCAATAATTCGGCCGGATATTCCAGGTGCATATTTTTTAGGTACACATGAAGCGGCCTATCCCTGATCGGAATAGTGTCGAAAAGCGGCCGCATTGCTTTCTCGCCCCGCTTGATCGTTACATTGTCGAAATGTATTTCAATCAAATGCGGTAACTGACCCAAGCCAGCCAAGCTATCTATGGTGCAATTCTTCAAGTTTAACCGACACAGTTCGTTTGTAAGCGGTAGCAGTACATCCAGGCCGAACACACAACCCGTGATGGTTAGCTTACGTACCGTACCGCGATAATATTCGTAAGAATTGGCTTGTTCTTTTTTGTATTCGTATTCTTCAAATTGAATCCCAAGTGTTTCTCCTATTTTTTTTAATTCGTCAGTCATATTCGTTTTTAGAAAAGTGAGGAAGAGAGGACAGCTTATCAAATTTAATCAAACAAGGCAGTGAAACATCAATTTTCTATAGATGGGTTGGAACGTTAATCACACTCAATACTCACACTCCGCATTGAAGAAAAGAGTTTGGAGTGAGTGGGAAAATGGGAGAAGGGTGCGAAACAAAAAGAGTGTGCAACGCTCCCGCTCTACACACTCTTTACTGTTTCGTGACCCCGAGAGGATTCGAACCTCCAACCAACAGAACCGGAATCTGTCATTCTATCCAATTGAACTACGGAGCCAATAAAATGTTCTCGCTTTTGCGGAGTGGATTGTTATTCTATCCATCCCGATGCTTCGGGAGAACTACGGAGCCAATTTCTGCGTAAAATCAATTATGCGCCGCAAAGATACAAACGATACCCAAGAAATTCAGCCGCCAGCACAATAAACCGCCCGTTTTCAAGTTATTAACCCGCACGATTAGCTAAATTTGTACACCATGAAACTGCGGATCAATCTATCAATTGCCCTTCTGTGTCTTTTGTTGAATGGATGGCTCGTGGCCATGCCTATCGGCTCCTGGAACGTTCACCTTCCGTATTACGAATGCAAATCCATTACTGGAAGTCCGGATTTCGTTTGGGCAGCAACAGACAACAGTTTGTTCAAGCTCACGAAAGGCATCTACACCACCGAACGGATTACCAAGATTGAAGGCCTTTCCGATCTCACCATCGGGACCATCGCGTACAATCCGCACAACGGTGTTCTCATGGTAGGATACCAGAATGGAAACGTGGATATTATCAAGGGCAATAAAATTTATAATCTCCCGGATATTAAGCGCTCGCAAATCGTAGCCGACAAATCCATCAACGAAATTTATTTTATCGGACCGCTCGCGTATTTGTCAACCGGGTTTGGAATTATTGTTATTGATACGGACCGCAACGAAATCAAAGACACGTATCTCATCGGGCCGAATGGAAATTATCTCGCGGTAAACGATATCACCTCTGATGGAACCACGCTCTACGCGGCTACGGCAACCGGAATTTACACGGCGCAACTGAGCAATCCGTTTCTTGCGAACTACACATCGTGG
The DNA here is from genome assembly GCA_035489505.1 of Bacteroidia bacterium. Taxonomy (GTDB): domain Bacteria; phylum Bacteroidota; class Bacteroidia; order Palsa-965; family Palsa-965. The sequence goes on from DATHKF010000417.1 coordinate 9,255, forward strand.
ACACAGTATACCGGAATTCCTGTGGGAGTTTATAGCTCTGTTGTGCTCTACGACAATAAACTGATAACCTGCCTGAGACTGCAAACCGGCTTCTACCAGATGTACGCTTTCGATTTTTCGCTATCCACTTGGGATAGTGTGGGCCCAACAGGATTTATCATCAAGAG